>JBGSVG010000048.1:0-1755 GCA_041753095.1 Sphingorhabdus sp.
CCGCCCATGACGCCCAAACCGATAAAAGCTATTCTAGTCATAGCCGTGCCTTAATGTTTGTTTTCACATCGCGCCAGATAAGATAGGGGCAGCGGCCATGTCCGACCTCTTGACCCTCGACCACGTCCGCGCCGCCCATGCGCGCATCCGCGATTCCATTGTCGCTACGCCAACACTGCATAGCCAGACGCTATCCAAGCTGACGGGCGCGAATATTTATCTGAAGTTCGAGAATCTTCAATTTACCGCAGCGTACAAGGAACGCGGAGCCTTGAATGCGTTGCTGCTGCTGACCGAAGAGCAGCGCGCCAAGGGTGTGATCGCCGCGTCGGCAGGCAACCATGCGCAAGGCCTCAGCTATCACGGCACGCGGCTTGGCATTCCTGTCACTATTGTGATGCCGGTCCCAACCCCGACGGTAAAGGTTATGCAAACCGAAAGCGTCGGTGGCAATGTCGTGCTGTATGGTGAAAGTTTTGACGATGCCTATAAACACGCACGGTTGCTTGAAGCCGAGCAGGGACTCACATTTGTTCACCCCTTTGATGACCCCGACGTTGCGGCAGGGCAGGGGACTGTCGCGCTGGAAATGCTCGAGAGCATCCCTTCGCTCGACATGCTCGTTGTTCCCATCGGCGGCGGCGGTTTGCTCTCTGGCATGGGGACTGCGGCGCGGGCGCTGAAGCCTGATATCGGCCTTATCGGCGTACAGGCGGAGCTTTACCCTTCGATGTATGCCCTCCTCAAGAACCAGCAATTGCCCTGCGAAGGCGACACGCTGGCCGAGGGCATTGCGGTGAAGGTCCCCGGCAGCTTCACCAGCGAAGTCATTCGTGGTCTCGTCGATGATATTGTGTTGGTCAGCGAAGCGCAGCTGGAAAGCGCGGTCAGCCTGTTGCTGCAGATCGAAAAGACTGTGGTTGAAGGCGCAGGCGCGGCGGGGCTCGCCGCGGTCATGGCCAATCCTGAAATATTCGCAGGGAAGAATGTCGGCATCGTATTGTGCGGCGGCAATATCGACACGCGCCTGCTCGCCAACGTGCTTTTGCGCGACCTCGCACGTTCCGGACGGTTGGCACGTTTGCGGCTTACGCTGCAGGACCGTCCCGGCGCGCTGTACAAGGTGATGCGCCTGTTCAACGAACACAACGTCAACATCATCGAAATATATCACCAGCGGATTTTTACGACGCTACCTGCCAAGGGCCTCATCACCGACATCGAATGCGAAGCACGAGATGCCGAACAATTACAGGGTCTTGTCGATGGCCTCAACACCGCAGGATATAAGGTTGAGCGCGTCGAGCTCAATAAGTGAATCGCTGTCCCCAATTTTCATGGTAAATGCTCTTTTCATGGCTAAATCACAGGTGCATACGAGGTAAATAAATCAACAACACTTTGGTCTTCGGGACGGATAATCGATGAGCGCACCAGTTCGGTTTCCACGCTTTTTTGTCACTAATCCAGGGCCATGCCCTTATTTGCCCGGCAAGACCGAGCGTAAGGTTTTTACCGAACTGAATGGCCCGCATGCCGATGAACTGAACGACGCGCTCGGCCGCATAGGCTTTCGCCGCAGCCAGAATGTTGCGTACAGACCAAGCTGCATCGACTGCAAATCCTGTGTGTCGGTTCGCGTGCTGACTGAGGAATTCGATCCGAACGCTACGCAGCGACGCATCATTCGGCGTAACTCCGACCTGGTTGTCAGCGCCTGCCGCCCATGGTCAACTTCCGAGCAATATGACCTTC
>JBGSVG010000049.1:0-8659 GCA_041753095.1 Sphingorhabdus sp.
TAGCGCGTTGCGCTGGCGCGACAGCATGTTGGTCATGCCCGGTTTGCGCCGCGCCGCCCGCAGCGCCGCCAGATCGATGTCTGCGAACGCAGTAAAGGTCTCCCCACTGTTCGATTCCGCAATCACATTACCCTTCCAGTCTACAATCATCGAATTGCCGTCGGCCGACGCGACCGGCAGGGCTGTGTTTAATATGCCTGCCGTGTTCGCCGATATGACATAGGTCAAATTCTCGAACGCTCTGGCGCGTTTTGCGATCATTTTTGGTGTGGCATTTGGCGAACCGATTTCGGACGATGAATGCACAAATATCTCCGCACCGCGCAGCGCATGTGTGCGGGCGATTTCAGGGTAGAGAATTTCCTCCGAAGCTATGGCCGCAAGATTGCCGATCTCGGTTCTTGCGACCGGGAAAACGCCTTCAAGACCGTAGATATCAAGATATTTAGACCAGACATCATGGGGTGTCGGTGCAAACATCGAATTCAGGCGGCGATAGCGCAGAACCACATTGCCATTTGGCGCAACGATAAAGCTGGCCTGAAAATAGAGGTCGGGAAAGTTCGTGTCTGTTTCATAGGCATTGCCAGCTATGAACATCCCCAGCTTTTGCGCGAGTTTACCCAGTGCCTCATACTCAGCGCCATCGGGGGCGAAGGCGGCGAGCCTTGCAAAATCGGGAATCGAAATCCGGCCTGGGTAGCTGGTAAACAGATATTCGGGCAGCACCGCCAGCTTGACTGGCGCGCCGCCATATTGAGTAATGAAGATGCTTGCCGACCGTATCTGCGCTTCAAGATCGCCGATATGCGCGATTATTTGCATACGCGCTTCTTCGGGCGATTTGGCGCGTTCGACCGAGCGTGCAGCCAGTTGCATTGCGACGGCAGCATAGTTTGTTACGTCAGCCACGCTTTTTGCCTCCAGCCCGAACGGCAATGCCGTCGCTATTGCCGCCGCAAGGGCCTGTCTTCGGTCGAGCAGCATCGGTCATGCTCCTATAGTCCCAACGCACCGGGATTCATCAAGCCTTTTGGATCGGTTTCGGCCTTCACCGCCTCCAATATCCGCCACGCGCGCGGTTCGCTTCGTGCCTTGAGCGGGTAGGTGCGACCAATCTGGAAATGGATGCCGTTCATCCGGCCAAAAACATCTATGACTTCGCCGCGGAGTTTTTCAACCAGCGCCCGCGCCTCGGGGTTGGCGGGAAATCCTTTCATCTTGGCGAAATGTGCCGGTTCGATGAAGTGTTCGTGAATTTCCCATTGCTCATCGGGCCAGTAGAAGCAGGGCTCGATGAGAAAGCCGGTGGCACCGACCAGCAGGAACATATAGCCGCAGCCAACGCCGAGCCGGTCCATTTCCGCACTATGCGCCTCGAATAATGTGGTCAGGGCGTCAATCGTTTCAAGCGCTTTGGAGTGCCGTACGATCCCATGGATCGGCGCCCATCGCTCGCCATCCGGACCGGCCATAGAGTTTGGCGGCGGGAAAGGATTGGCGCGAAGGATCTTGGGAATGGTATTCTCGACGATGCGACCACCATTTGCCGTAACGATCGCTTCAACCTCTGCCATGTCGGCATCTACCGAAGCCTGATGGCGCCCCTCGCAAATCAAATGGATGGAAAAATTGGCATTGTTAAGGAAAGATCGGCCAGCGGCGACGACCTTGGCACCTTCCTTCAACCCTTTCCAGAATCCGCCCTGAGACTTTGCCATATTGATTAGCGATTTGGCGTCGCTGGCCAGGCTGTCCCGTTTCATCCGCTGGGCCTGCAAAAATGGATCGAAGCCAAAGGCTTCGCTGGCCAGCCTGCGGCGTCCGATTTCGCTCATCGCCACGCAATAATGCGCAGGTTCGTCAAAGGCGAAGGACCCATAAGCGAAAGCCTGGCCATCGTAGGTGAGCGGCAGGGTGATGGTTGCCTTTATTCCGAACGCGCCCGCGTCCGCGCCAAACAGCCCGGTAAGGTCAGGACCAAAAGGCCGGATAAAATCGCTGCCGGTCCGCATGATGGTCCCATCGGCGAGAACAATGTCTGCGCAGATAATATTTGGCGCTATCGTGCCGTCGCGAGCGCCCCAGAACAGCCCATTCTGACTCATTCCGCCGCCGACGCTGGCATAAAGCCCCGAAAGCGTTCCCCAAAGCGGCGTGCGCAAACCGATGGGATGCAGCGCGTCGTACAACGCATGCCATGTGCAGCCGGCCTCGACGGTCACGGTCATATTGACCTGGTTGATC
The DNA here is from genome assembly GCA_041753095.1 of Sphingorhabdus sp. Taxonomy (GTDB): domain Bacteria; phylum Pseudomonadota; class Alphaproteobacteria; order Sphingomonadales; family Sphingomonadaceae; genus Sphingorhabdus_B. Next base: position 2,248 of record JBGSVG010000049.1, read on the forward strand.
TCGATTATGCGCTGCATTCGCCCCATATCGACGATCAGCGCTCCAGCCTCGGGCGCAATATAGCCGCTGGTATAGCTCATCCCGCCACCTCTTGGGATAATGGCGATACCCTGCGCAGTTGCTGCCGCCACGCCAGCGGCCAGTTCAGCGGAGCTTCCGGGGCGGAATACCGCAATCGGCGCCGGGCCCTTGGTAAAAACGTCTTGTGCGTAAAGAGCGCATTCCTTTAGATCGGTAATAAGAGCTTCAGCCGATACCGCCGCAGCAATCGCCAACATCGGATCATTAGGAAGATGTGGCTGGCTCGCCATTTTACTCGGCCTTTTGCTGATCGGGATAACGCCCGAGTAGCAACAATAACGCACCGCCAATCACGAACATCGCAGCTGCGGCCATCAACATTCCGTCATAGCTTCCGGTCTTCACCCGAACCGTGCCATAGATGACAGGGGAGATCGCAGACATCAGGCCAAAGGGCATATACAACATGCCGTAAATCCGACCGAAATGCGCCATTCCGAAATAGCGCGCAGCGAGGAACGCTATAAGGTCGCTCTCCGCACCTGCAGCAAAGCCGAGGAAAAAGGCCGCGAACGAAATCATCATCATTTCGCTGCTTGTGCCAAGCAGCAGATAGCAGGCAAGGGCGGGCAGGCACAGCACGGGGAACGCAACAGCCGGGCCCCAGACCCGGTCAAGCAGGAAGCCGACACCGATGCGACCGCAAAGCAGGCCGATGCCGACGATCCCCATGATGCCCGCTGCGGCGGACCGGTCGATACCGTGATCGCCGACGATAGCGGGCATATGAATGTGCGCGCCGCCATATGCAGTTGCGATGAGAAAAATGGAAAACCACAATATCCAGAACTGACGGGTTCGAACGGCCTGTTTGAAGGTCATCCCGGCTAGCTCGCCCGTTGCGGTAGAAAGCGCAGCGGGTCGTTCGTCAGCCAGGGGTTCGCGAAAAAATGCTAATGTTGCAGGCAGTGCGACCAGCAAAGGCAAGAGCGCGACTATCGGGAAAATCGCCCGCCACCCGAAATTGTCGCTGCTCCACACCGCAAGCTGCGGCACAATGAAAGCAGCGGCGCTGGTGCCGACGAGCATGATACCCAAGGCGAGCCCGCGCTGTTTGACAAACCAAAGGCTCAGTCCCCGGCTCCAGGTCACGGGCGTCGATCCGATGCCAATCATCCCCACCAGCAACCACAGAAAATAGAATCCCGCGAGGGTCGGCGGCGTGAAGTACAGCGACGAAAAGGTGATGACGAAGCCAACCAAGGACCAGATTGCGACCCTGCGCACACCATGACGATCCGCCAGCCAACCGAATACGGGCGCAAGCAGCGATGCGGTAATGCCGAATATCGTGATGCCGATGCTGACTTGCTGCACATTCCAGCCAAATTCGGCTTCGAGCGGTTTGAACAGGAACCCGAGCACATTGAACGGTAAGGGAGATGCACCACACATCGTGCCAAGAAACCCGGCCAGAAGCACCTTCCAGCCGAGGGTGAATTCGCCAGACCGGGCAGGCGTGGCGGAGGCAGGCTGCGTGCTTGCAACTTCAGTCATAATAATAGTCTGCCTTCGCCAGCCGGATCACGCAAGCGCACTATTTCTTCGGCTCTGCGGCGCGCTGGCTGTCGACATGCTTCTTGAATTCGGTCCAAGTTGTTGCATTGGGACGTGCATCATCGCCCGGCGGTGCCGCAGTGTAAGCGGGATAGTTCAGCGCGATTTCGTCTTTCAGCACCTTTGGCAGTTCGTCATAGCCTTTCAACTTATTACCCATGGCGTTGAAAACCATCTGCCCCTGGCGTCCACGCATCTTCATCCACGGCATCCAATCAGAAATGCGGACCCATGACACAATGGGGTAAGCCGTCGCGTTCTTGGTGTTGAGCATTTCATCGGCTTCATAAGCGAAGTCAAAAATCTCCATCGCGTGATATTTGCCGCCGACATAATCCTGATAGTCGCCTTGCAACACGTTTTGGTAAAACAACGGCGCTTCGAACGGCTGGAAAATCCAGCGCCCTTCGCGGCGAAAGCTTGCTTTATAAGGTGTGCCGTCGGTGCCGATCGGGAACTGGGGACGCTGATTTACTGGATCATTGGCAATGTGGAACACCTCGACCACTTCCTTCGTCCATGGATTTTCCCACTGGCGAACGACTTCGTTCGTCTTGGGATCGAGGTAGAGCATGATTTCACGGCTGACCAAGCGCCAGCCTTTGCCGCGCTTCGGGTCGTCGACACTGACGCACTGGCGAATATTCATGCCTTCGCCGTTGAACAAATGCCGGTCAGGTTCGCCCTGAACGCGCGAATAGACTTTTCCCGCCCAATGATAAACCGCTGGCTTGCCGTCTGCCTCCCCGCATTGGACGCGCTTCGCAATTTCCAGCGCGTCTTCGGGCTTGTCGGGATTAAGTATTCGTCCGCCCTTGGATTGGGCGGACGCCGCACTTGCTGCTATTGCCAATATGGCGGTGAAAAGCATGGTCTTCTTCATGGCAGCAATGGCCCTCCTGTTAATTCGCTTAGAAACGATATTTGGCACGAACCGTCCACTCCATAGGTCTGTTCAGATAGGAATAATTGGACAAGGCCGATTGCACATAGCTTTCGTTGAGGCAATTTGTGCAATCAACCGACAAGGTCCAGGCCTTGTCCGGCCCGTTAAGCGCCAATCCAGCATTGAACAACCAGACCGGATCGCTTTGTGATCCAGCGACAAATGCGCCATTGCCGAACGGGTTTGCAGGGAAAGGGCCAGTGACAGGCTGGTTCACTCCGGAAACCGGCGCGTTGTAGATGCTGAGATTCGCAATCGCGACTTCCTGCCGCGAATGAAACGCGCCATTTACCGATGGGACGAGCGTATATCCACCACCCAGTTGGGCTTCGTAACTCGCGCCCATTGAGATCGACCATTTGGGGGTCCGCACCGGCGTTGCAATTGTTCCTTCCGCCGTAACGATGCCTGCGGCGCAGGCGGTGATCGAGGGTTGCGTTGCAGGCGTGTTCGGACCACCGGGAACCTTGCCCGCGGCCAATGCACCGCGGCACGAGGCAAGCTGGGCAGCGACTGACTGGATGCCGTAAACATCCGTTGCCGGAGCATTGCCCGGCACCAGATATTTGTCGTTCTGATAGCCGAAATTGGTGTAGATATTAAGCCCGTCGACCGGCACGAACTGAAGCTCGGCTTCGACCCCGCGATTGCGATAGTCGGCAAAGTTGCGGCTAAGGAAAGTCAGGGCGCCAGTTGTGGGGTTAAGCAACCCGGCGAGTATTTGAAGATCCGATACGTCGAGCTGGAACACGGTGAGGTTGGCGCGGACGCGGCGGTCAAATAGGTCAGACTTGATGCCGGCTTCATAGCTCCAAACTTTTTCGGGATCGAACGGTAAAGCCTGTGACGGGGCTGTCGCGCGGGCGTTCCAGCCGCCCGATTTGAATCCGCGTGTGGCGCTGGCGAAGAACAATAGGTCGTCATTAGGTTTAAAATTTGCGGCAAAGCGCGGTGTCCAGACTTTCACTCGCTGCTGTGTCGGAATTGGCTGCGTTGTCAAAACTGTTGTGCCGTTGGCAGGAACGAACAGGTTTGCATTGTCCAAACATGTCAGCTCAAGCGTGCCATCGTTGCACGAGGCACGATTGTCGTTGAAGCGCAGCACCTTCTTTTCATCGGTATATCGGATCCCGGCGGTCAGCTTGAACTGCTCCGACAGATTGAGATCGGCCTGCAGATATCCTGCATAAGCGCTAGTGGTGTTGCGCAAAATGCGATCACCGAGCAGCAATGTTGTGGTGGGTGACAACGTAAAGAGGTCAGCCAAATCGGTTTTGTTGCGCTCGTCGATATAATAGAGTCCACCGACATAATCGATGAGGCCATTGCCGAGCGTGCCGTTCAACTTGATTTCCTGAGTGAATTGGCTGTGCTTACCATCGTTGACGATGGTGAAGCCGCCGCGTGCAAAGCCGCGTACCGCAGGAAATGGTGCGGATATGCTTGGACCGCCCCGGCCGTCAAAAAAGTCGTAAGCGAATTGCTGAGTCAGGCTGACATAGCCGGTAATCAGGCTAAGCGTCGTATTTTCGCCGAGATCGAACTGCAGATTGGAGGTGATGATGTCGCTGACGGCTTCCTGCCCCAGTCCGTAATTCGCTTTCCTGCCCGATACCACGACAGGTGCATAAGGCGACGGCGGCCCGCCATTTTCGCTGAGTCCGGTGCTGATAAACCGGCCCTTGCAGTCCGAAGGATTGGCCGGGTTGCATTCGAAATTCAGGATATTGTCTCCCTTGGAGACGATATGCATATAACCGGCATTCCAGCGTGCCCAAGGCGCAAGCTCGCCTCGCACACCCAAGCGAACACCCCAACCGTCGTCGTCATTTAGTCGCTCGCCGGTGGTGACGTTTTTCGCATAGCCGCGATCATTCTGCCAATAACCGCTAAGCTTGATTGCAAAGCTGTCGGCGAGCGGCAGGTCGATCGACCCGCGCGCGATGGTTTTGTGGAAGCGGCCATAGCCGATCTCGCCAAAGCCGCTGATTGTATTGCCGGGCTTGGCCATGATCACGTTGATTGCACCACCGGTGGTGTTGCGCCCAAATAGCGTGCCCTGCGGTCCTCTAAGAACCTCGACTCTCTCCACATCGAAAAGCGAGAGGTTGTTCGCATTTTGCCGCGAAAGGTAAATGTCGTCGACATAGGTGCCGACGGGCGGGTCGAAGGTCGCAATGGTTTCAGTCGAGCCTAGCCCGCGCAGGAAATACGCATTTGCAGAACCGATACCGGTATTATTTTGCGCGACCAGGTTGGGAACATACTGCCCAATTTGCAAAGTGTTCGTAATACCCTGCGCTTCCATTTGTTCGGCGGAGAAGGCCGATATCGCAATGGGAACGTCCTGCACATTTTCATCCCGCCGCTGCGCGGTGACGACAATTTCCGCAATGCCGCCTTGCTCGGCAGTCGCCTCACCATCCTGCGCCGCGGCCGCAGGCATGATGACAAAACTCGACATAACGCTGGTCGCTAAAAGCAATTTCCGAATCATCAGAATTCTCCCAAATCTTCATCGCTGCGGCCCGTTTTGCGCTTCAGCGATAGTTCTTGCTCTCATCCCACTTTTATGATTTGTCCGGACAACTTTCATTTTTATTGCAGCGCTGTCAAGCGGCTTTGATGGAGACATTATGCAATGCAGTTTGCAGACCTGATTTATCCCACTCTCGTCTACGTACATCTGCTGCTGTTCGTGCTGTGGCTTGGCGCGGATGTCGGTGTATTCCTTTTGGGCCAGCACTTCCGTAAGCGGAGCCTCTACACCCTCGACCAACGTATAGCGCTGTTGAAGCTGCTGGTGATCGTCGACCTGACGCCACGGGCGGCCTGGGCCCTCATGGTGCCTTTGTCGCTGACGGTATCCTATATGGGCGCTTGGTGGGATTTGCCGTTGCCAATTGTCATCGCTGGTTGGGCGATTGCGGCATTCTGGCTTTGGCTGGTGTTCGATGCCCATGCCCACGACATGACGCCGCGCGCAGCGCAGCGGCGCAGGTGGGAGGGATATTTGCGGTACGCGCTGGCGGCAGCTTATTTGTGGCTCGGGCTGGAGTCGGTGCTGACTGGCCATCCAATCGCGATGGGCTGGCTGGCTTGGAAAGCGCTATTGTTCGGTCTGATCTTCGTTGCAGCAATCATGATCGACGTCAGTTTCAAGCCCGTAGGCGGTTTGCTCGGGAAGCTCCTTGCCGAAGGTTCAACCGACGAAACTGAATTGCCATTACTACGGGTTATGAACCGTACGCGTATTTGGGTGTGGTGCGTGTATCTGTTGCTTATGGTGACAGCATGGCTGGGTGTGGTGAAGCCAAACTAACATTTTTTGCTTGACTAAAAATTTGTCCGGACAATTTATGTAGCTAAACATTCTGCGGGAGCATATCAGGCGGCCATGCACGCTTTTACCAATTTCCTTTTCGTGCCCGGCAACCGGCCGGAACGCTATGCCAAGGCATTGGCAAGCCGCGCCGATCTGGTGTGCATCGATCTTGAAGATTCGGTGCCGGACGATGAAAAGCAGCAGGCGCGTGATACCGCCCTGCAGGCCATCGCCGCGCATAAAGAGGGTCGCTTAGCATTGCGGATCAACGGTATGCGGACCGCAGCGGGGCTTTCGGACGTGCTTGCAGTCGCACGTTCAGCAAAGCCCGCTTTTCTGTTTGTTCCGATGGTTGAATGTGTGACCGAAATCGAAATCATACGTGAGGTCATCGGGGATGAAACGGGAATCATACCGCTGGTTGAATCTGTTCGCGGACTTCGCGCCGCAGACAGTATTGCGCAATCGCCTGGCGTTGCCGCGTTGATGTTCGGGGGGGGCGA
>JBGSVG010000050.1:0-2543 GCA_041753095.1 Sphingorhabdus sp.
CCGGTTGAAGGCCGAGCGCCAAAACAATCCGACATTGGACATGGCGAGCTTTGTTGAAGGTGGCGGACTTGATTCAACGCTTGAACAACTCATCAACCGTTATGGGTTGGCCGTATTTGGCGCAGAGCATGGCGTTGCCGTCAGCAAGCGCCTGATAGACTCCGAAATCCGCAAGCTTCCCGGTGCAATGGGGCTCGATGGGAAATTCAGCGAAAAGGCTTTCCAGGCGTTTGCCCAGCAAATTGGCGTCAGCGAAAAAACCATACGCGATGACATCATGCAAAATTTGTTTGCCCAGCAAATCCTGCCATCGGCCGCAAGCGGCCCTATGGCACCCGACAGCATGGTCCTCCCATACGCCTCCCTCATGCTCGAAAAGCGTTCGGGTCAGGTTGCCGCCCTTCCTTCGACCGCATTTTTCCCGACAAATCCGCCAAGTGAAGCGGTGCTGGCGAAATATTACAAGGACAACGCCGCAAAGTTCACCATCCCTGAAAAACGTGCCGTCAGCTATGCGATTTTCGACAATACTATTATCGCCGCGAAAGCCAAGCCGAGTGAAGCGGACATCGCTGCTTATTACAAGGCCAACGCAGCGAAATACGCGTCATCGCAAACACGCAATATCAGTCAGGTCATTGTGCCTACCGAAGCAGCTGCGAAATCCGTAACTGCTCAGGTCGCGGGCGGAAAATCGCTAGCCGAAGTTGCGAACGCGCTTGGCCTATCTGTAACAAGTGCGACGGGAGTTACCAAAGCGAGCTTGGTCAACAGCGCTTCGCAAGCCGTTGCCGATGCTGTTTTTGCCGCATCTCAAGGCGCTATTGCCAAGCCTGCTCGCGGTAAATTGGGTTGGGCGGTCGTGCGCATCGATGCGGTCAATCAGCTTGCGGCGAAAACGCTTGCCGCAGCGCGAACCGAAATTGAAACTGATCTGCTAAAAACGCGTAGCGAAGAAATGCTGGTCGAAATGACCGCTGAAATTGAGGATGCCTTCGCCGATGGTGCGACAATCGCAGACGTCGCAAAGCAGAATGGTTTGAAAGTCGAAACTTCGCCCAAACTTCTCGCCAATGGGCAGAATACGGCGAATCCTGCGTATAAGCCAATCCCCGAAATGCAGGTAATTCTTCCCGCCGCTTTCCAGCTCGAAACTGGCGGTGAAGCGCAATTGGTTGAACTCGTTCCCGGTGAGAAATTCGCTTTGGTCGCAGTTGCCGACTTTGATGAAGCCGCGCCGCCGCCGCTCGCTGCCGTGCGACCCATTGTCCAACAGCAATGGGCGCTTACCGAAGGCGCTAAGGGTGCACGTGCCGCTGCCGATCGGATTCGCAAGGCCGTCGACGGTGGCCAGACGCTGCAGGCGGCGCTGGCCGCGGCCAATGTGCAGGGCGCCCGCATCGAAACGATCAATGGAACGCGTGCTGACCTGTCGAAAGAAGGCCAGCCGATATCACCCCCACTGTCGCTGATGTTCGCAATGAAAAAGGGTACCGCAAAGATGCTACAGGGCGGTGGTGACCGTGGTTGGTATGTCGTTTACCTTACTGAAGTCGTCAAAGGCGATGCAAGTGGCAATGGCGACATGTTGAAGAGCCGCAAGCTGGAGCTTTCGGGCATGTTACAACAGGAATATGCCGCACAGCTGATTGCCTCGGCAGCCAAAGATGTCGGCGTGGAAAAGAACGAAGGCGGGATCAAGGAGCTTCGCACTCGCCTGACCAACCGTGACGGTAACTAAGCCAGTTCTGATTTGGCGCAAGCGCATTGCCGATACCGAAACGCCGGTGTCGGCGGCGCTCAAGCTGTTTCAGGCGGAGCGCGGAGATTTCATCCTTGAATCGGTTGAAGGTGGCGAAACGCGCGGCCGGCATAGCCTGATAGGGATAGCACCCGATCTTCTGTTTCGCGCGTCTGGCGAAAAAGCCGAGGTCAATCGGTATTGGCTGACCGATCGCGAGGCATTTGAACCCGAAGCCTTACCTACGTTGGAAGCTTTACGCGCATTGGCGACATCATGCCGGATGGATGTACCGGACGAACTGCCGCCTGCTTTGGCCTGTCTGGTCGGCTATTTTGGTTACGAGACCATCGGGCTGGTGGAAAAATTACCGCGGGCGCCTCAATCGGCGCTTGCATTACCCGACATGCTGTTCGTGCGGCCGACAGTAATTTTGGTGTTCGACCGGCTCAAGGACGAGATGTTTCTCGTCGCGCCGGTCTGGAGCGGTGCGGAAGACGAACGCGGCGTTGCGCTCGCCAATGAAAGGCTCGACGAAACCGAACGGCTGCTGGACAAGTCTGTGGATAAAGCTGTGGGTATCCAAATGGCGAGCGCTGAAACCATTCAGCTCAACCCGGTCCTTCCGCCGGATCGCTATCGTCAAATGGTCCTGCGCGCTAAAGACTATATTGCCGCAGGTGACATCTTTCAGGTCGTTCTTGCTCAGCGCTTCACCACATCCTTTGCGTTACCGCCGGTCGACCTTTACCGCGCGCTTCGCCGTATCAACCCTTCGCCTTTCCTCTATTTCCTCGACCTT
>JBGSVG010000051.1:0-5106 GCA_041753095.1 Sphingorhabdus sp.
CGCGAATGCAGTGCGGTCATGCTGTCCGCCATAGGCTTCGGCGCTAATCGGCAAGCGCTCCATCATCGCTGCGAAAAATTGTGGTTCGATGCAACCCACCGCCATGAACTTGTCATCAGCGGTTATATAGCATCGGTAAAACGGCGCGGCACCGTCGAGCAAATTTCCCTCTCGCGCCGTCCGCCACTGCCCCAAGCCCGCCATGCCGTGGACGAAGCTCATCAGGCTGTGTGTGCCATCGACAATCGCCGCGTCGACGACATTGCCCTTCCCCGTCCGCCCGCGCTCGATCAAAGCGGCCAAGATGCCGGTCACCAGAAACATCGACCCGCCTCCGAAATCTCCGACCATGTTCAGCGGTGGAACCGGTGGCTGACCGTCCTTGCCGATGGCGTTGAGCACGCCGGTCATGCTGATATAATTGATATCGTGACCCGCCATCTTGGACCAAGGCCCGCTCTGCCCCCAGCCGGTCATCCGACCATAGATAAGCCCGGGATTGATTGCGTGACAGGCTTCGGGACCAACGCCCATCCGTTCGGTCACACCGGGACGAAGGCCTTCAATGAGAATATCCGCAGTCTCGACCAGCTTTAGCAGCGCCTCAACTGCTTCGGGCTTTTTGAGATCAAGGACGATAGATCTCTTGCCGCGTCCATCAATCGCCTTGGGCATTCCGCCGCCCGGCCGATCGATGACGATCACATCGGCACCCATGTCAGCCAGCAATTGCCCCGCATAAGGCCCGGGACCGATACCTGCCAATTCGACACACTTGATGCCGCTGAGCGGTCCGGATTTGGCGGGTGAATCAGTCATGGCATCCTTCCGCTACGGAAAAGCAGCATACGCATTTAACCGCGTGATTAAGCTTGAGCGTTTACTCGCTCCAATAGGTTGACGCAAGCGTCAACTCAGGTTCCGAAACGCGATTTTAAGAGTAGGTGGTCAAACTTAATGCCCGTGCACTTGCTCTCGCGAAAGAGCCAGTCTATCCCCGCGTTAGTATTAAATGGAGTTGGTCCAGTGATTCAAGGCTAAAGGGCGCAAGCGCTCTTCACATGTTTAGATAGTGCTCCGCAGCATCGCAGGGCAGAAAATCGCTTGAACACAGGAAATACTCATGCCGAAATTACAGAACAAATCCGTCCTCGTGACCGGGGGTGCCCGCGGTATTGGCGAGGCCATTGCCCGCTGCTTTGCAGATGAAGGTGCGCATGTCATCATTGGCGACATCGATGCCGAAAACGGCAAACGCATCGCCGCTGAAATTGGCGGTACATATACCAATCTTAACGTTGCGGATGAGACTGACTGGGAGAGGCTTGCCGCCGAGCATCCTTGCATTGACATCGTCGTCAATAATGCGGGCATCACTGGCTTCGAAGAAAGCCCCGGCCCACATGATCCTGAACACGCGTCACTGGAGGAGTGGCGCCGGGTCCATGCGGTCAATCTCGACGGCACGTTTTTGGGGTGCCGTTATGCCATCAGAGCGATGCGGGCCAAAGGATCGGGGTCGATCATAAACATCTCCTCCCGGTCGGGCTTGGTCGGTATTCCCGGGGCAGCCGCCTATGCCTCCTCCAAGGCCGCAATCCGCAACCACAGCAAATCGGTCGCGCTTTACTGCGCGCAACAAGGCCTCAACATCCGCTGCAATTCAATCCACCCAGCGGCGATATTGACGCCGATGTGGGAGGCATTGATCGGTGATGGGCCTGATCGCGAAGCGCGGCAGGCCGCGATGGTAGCCGACACCCCGCTCAAACGTTTCGGCACGGTCGAGGAGGTCGCCGCCATCGCCCTGTTGCTGGCGTCGGATGACGCAACCTATATGACGGGAAGCGAAATCCATCTCGACGGCGGCTTGCTTGCGGGGTCCGCAGCTTCGCCGGGAGGATAGAAATCCGCAACACCACAATGCGGTTCACTGCCCGTCGGTCATCCTGCGGGCAGTGAATTGGTGGCGAGTGCACCGGTACATCTGAATACTGGACGGCATTAGTGCGCCACAATAATATTAAGTGTTTTGAGTATCTTCAACTGCAGTGCCGATTCCAATCGTCAAAAACTAACCGATCAGGGCCAAAAATGAAAAAAATCCTCCTTACGCTTGGTTTCACCGCCATCGGGATATCAAGCATGCCCGCACACGCGCAGAGTTTCATTTTCCACCTCGATGGAGAGGCCGGCAATCGTCAGGCTTATTTTTCCCAACTTGGAACGACAAATCGCACGCCCCCCAGCATAGAGTTTCAGCCGATAGAGATTAAAGAACTCAAGGTCGCGATTATTTTTGAAAGTCCGGAGCAGCCAGAATTGGCTGAATTGCTGCTACAGTTTGAATGTGTCGCAAAATTAAATTGGATGACCAATAAGGCTGTCAAAGGCCCGGCATGGACTGACCCTGTTAGAGTGCGAGTTGGCCCCGGAAGTTCGATCTTGCGCCGCGCCGATTTGAAGACAGAGGACATTCCGGTCGGCGAATGGGAAACGCGGTCGGACCTTCCGATGCTAACGGCGCATAAGTTGGCGTGTAATGATCTTGAGATCGAAAAGGCAATCCGCAGCGTGTCTGACACGGCCAGCAATGTCGATAAAGCTGCGCTTCGCCCAAAAATGGCAGAGTTCGGCATAATCAACGGATATGCGTTGACCGATCTGTCGATCTGGACGGAATATTTGGATTTCACATGGAATACGATCTGGAAAGGCGCGAAACGCCCCGACCCCAGCGGCAAATGGTCACGACAGTCGACGCCTGAAGAAATAGCCGAAGCGCAGCGCAAAATGGCTGGGATTAATCAGCAGCTCGCTGGGCTTTCAGACAAGACCAAGCGCGCATACGAACCTAAAATAAAGGAAATGCAGGGGAAGTTCGCCTTTGATGCAGCCGCAGCAAAACTGCGTGGCGGCCGCAAGATGAGAGATTATGAATCGAAAATGCTCTCGGTTTGGCAGGCAAAAACCGAGGATGACATCATTGCAAGAATGGGCCGCCCACATTTCACCGATAACGGCAAGCTGCATTTCCTGTCTTATGGCCAGGAGTTCGACAATCAAGTCGGTGTCGCAAGTTCAAGCGGAGAAACTTGGGTAGAAGGATTGTACACCTATTGTGACGTGCGGTTCGTGACTATGGCTGACTCCGAGGGAACTTACCGGGTTGCAGACATCGTTTTAAGCATCGATAGCAGCAACATCATGCAGACGAATTTCCAAACCGCCTGCGGAGATTTACAACAAACTCCCGATTAAGACTGTATTCTCCTGCAACCATATTTGGGTTTCTGAGGTGCAAAGAGTTTTAACTACACCCCACGTCGAAATCGAAAACGCGGTAGGCTTTGGTGGCGGCGCCGCCTTCCTTCAAATGTATCGTTCGGCTGCACTGACGTTTGGTTGTGGACAGTACGTTTGTGGTCGATTGCCCGACAACATTGCCATTCTGGCTAACGACATCCACGGGAACATAATCGACGCCATATTGCGTATCCGAAAAATAATAGGTCAATGTGCGTACGCCAGAGCGCTCAATATAGTTTGCTGGGGCCCCCCAACGAGCGATGACCTGCTCTTCCGTCATGCCGCCAATGCTGCCCATTTCCGACCCGTATTTGCCACCTATCCGCTCGGCTTTTGCGCTAACCGCAAGGCTAATGTCGGCCCATTTCTTTTGTTCAGTCAAAAGTCCTTTGATTTTACCTTGCATCTCTGCAAGCTTGGCTGCAGCCTCGGCTTTTTCTTCAGCGGTACCTTCATAATAAGCGGGCTGGACAGCGTCGGTCCAACGGGTTTTCCAGACCAAATCAATCGCGTCGGTTACAGTATAATAATTGGCCTCACCCAGATATTCCATGCCAAGCGATGCGAAGCTGGATGCCGCTTCCTGATTTTTTTTCTTGCGTTTGGCCGATGACACCTCGCCGCCTCCCCAAACCTGCCTCGCGGATTGCCAATTTTTCCAGTCGCAGGCGATCATCTCGGCCTTGCCCATCCAGTTATTCGGCACCTTCATCCATTCCGTCGAGGTTCTGACGTCGCTCTTGCCCGCGCGGTCATAACTTGCAGCCCTCGCGATGCTGACTAAGCCCTCCTGACATCTGAAGTCGAGAGAGTAACTGATGAAGTTTGTGCCACCCGCATTTTCAAAAACCTGCTGAACGATCACACTGTAAATGGTGTTGGTTTGCAATTCGGCAAGTCCACCGCTCGCGATGTCGAAACCATCAGCAACCCGTCTGGTTACCCACTCTTTATCACCTGACATTATGTAAACGCTGCGGTTCGGCGCCGGGTCCGGTTCAGCCCCGATAATCACATATTTGGCGGCATGCGCCGGAATGGCGACTGTTGCCATCAACGCGGCACATAGTGCGCCATTAAAACGAAGCATCGATCTTTTCGTCATTATTTCGCTCCTGCTTTTGGCGTGCTGCCGAGGCACTTCTGCATCGCCGCACGTGCGATATGCCCACCCTTCCATTTGATGGCGAAAACCTGTTTCTTATCCATCACCACATTGAGGTTCTCGACGTCGTTCATGCCAGCCATTGCGGCGTTGATATCGGTCAGCTTGAAGAGAATTATACCTGACTGCTTCGACTGAGGATCCGGCGCATGAAAGGCCTGCACCGCCTGCACTTCACCATCTCCGGTGGTAAGGGTCATTTTCTTTTTGGCTTCTTTTTGAACCGGCGGAATGGTGGGACCGCTGAATAATATAAAGGATTCAGGCTTGCCAGCTGCTGGCCCGATATAGCCTGCAAAATATGCCGATGAATAATAAGTGATCGCACAAAATCCGCCACCAGCACGCGTGTCGTCCAGGCGCCAAAACCCCTCTGCGTCCTTATATACCTTGTTTACACCGGAGACATCGGCCTGATTCTTGTTGGACGCGCTACCTTCAGTGCTCTTTTTCAAATATTTGTCGAGCGTGGACTGGGCTTGAGCCGAGCCAGATATCAACGCCAAGCTAAGGAGCAACGGCCAACGCATTTTCATTGAGGACAACCTTCTGATCGAAGAAACATTCCGGTTAGGGAAACAAATCAGATAGTATCTGCCAAGCGCATGTTTACAAACCGTTCTTAGTGTACC
>JBGSVG010000052.1:0-2101 GCA_041753095.1 Sphingorhabdus sp.
GACCAAAATATCGATGACCGCGTTAGCGATGATGTTGTCAGCCCAGCTTCAGGCGCAAGACGCTCCTGCAATGCAGCCGGGCGATGAGAAGATTAACCAGCTCATCATTTACGGCGATGACAAATGTCCCGAAAGCAATGGTGATGAGATTGTCGTGTGCGCTAGAATGGGTGAAGCCGATCGCTACCGGATTCCCTCGTCACTGCGCAATGACCCGAATGACCCGCGTAACCAGGCGATGTCCGAACGGATCAAGTCATATGAATATGTTGCTGCCAGCGGCACGATGAGCTGCTCGCCATCGGGTGCAGGCGGGTTCACTGGGTGCGGCCTTGCTGAGATAAACAAGGCTTATGCCGAAAAGGCGCAGGATCCTGGAATCACATTCGGTCGTCTAATCGCGGCCGAGCGTGCAAAACGCATGGCTGGTATCGATGCAGAGGCGGCCGAGGTTGAAGCGCGCGTTACCGAATTCGAAAAAGGTCGTGCAGAGCGTGAGGCCAAGCTTCAGGCTGAGCTTGAAGCAAAAGAGGCCGCCGAAAAAGGTGGCCCGGATGCAGAGCCGCTACCCGAGCCCAAATAACAGGTTAGGGTTTAGCCTTTTCCGTGGCCACCCAATCGTTAATTTGCTGCTCCAGCACATCCAACGGCACTGCGCCTTGGCCGAGAACGGCATCATGAAACGCCGCGAGATCGAATTTGGCACCTAGTTCCTTGGTTGCCATGCTGCGCAATTCGCGGATTTTCAGTTCACCCAACTTGTAGGCGAGCGCCTGCCCGGGCCAGCTGATATAGCGATTGACCTCCGCCTCGATGTTGGCGGTGGACAATGCGCTGTTGTCGGTCATGAAGTCGATAGCCTGCTGCTTGCTCCAACCCTTCGAATGGATGCCCGTATCGACCACCAGACGGCAAGCGCGCCACATTTCGTAGGACAGCCGTCCCATGTCTTTGGCGGACGTGTCGTAAAGGCCCATCTCAATCCCGAGCCGCTCTGAATATAGCCCCCAGCCCTCGGTAAAGGCGGTAAAGAACACGCCATATTTGCGGAAGTCGGACAGCGGTAATTCCTGCTGCAATGCGATCTGGTGATGGTGCCCGGGGACTGCCTCGTGCACTGATAATGCCGGAATTTCCCAGAACGGTCGCTGGTTCAGTTTTGACGTGTTGACGAAATAGGTGCCCGACAGGCCGATCTCCGGCGAACCGGGATTATAATAAGCAGTGGTCGTACCCTCGGCGGTTTCGGCTGGGATTTCCTTGATACCATAAGGCAGGCGCGGCAGGCGGCCAAACAAAGCGGGCATTTTGCCATCGATGGATTTGGTCACCCGCGCGACTTTCTCCATCAACTCCTCGGGCGTTTTTGCATAATATTGCGGATCGGTCCGCAAGTGCTGGATAAAGGCTTCCCGGCTTGGATACCCGGCTTTTGTTGCGACCTCTACCATTTCGGCACGGATGCGCGCGACTTCTTTGAGGCCGATTTGATGGATCTGCTCAGGGCTGAGGTCGGTGGTTGTTTCTTCGCGGATGCGGAACGCATAATATTTATCGCCGCCAGGCTGCGCAGAAACACCGGGGGCCTTGGCGCAGGCGGGTTTATAGCTGGCTGTATACCAAGCTAGCTGTTTGCTCAGTGCCGGGTGAATAACGGTCTGGATCGTCTTCGCGGCAGTACCTGCCAACATGTCAAATTCGATTTCGCTTATGCCTTCCGGACGCTTGCCTGCATAAGGCGCAAAAAACCGCGACTTGGTAACGTCGTTCGCAATCAGTCCGCTGACCGTTCCTTCAAACCCGGTCAGTGTTTCGCAGGGCTGCGTATATTTGCCTTTGATCGCGACATTGGCGACTTCGATATTCTCGTCATTGACGCGGGCATATTGTTTGAGCCGCATATTATAGCTCTCGAAATCTGCCTTGGTCTTGAACGGCAAATTTTGCGCCATTCCGGCAGATTGCTGGTGCCAGCTTGAATAGGTCGTGAAGTTGATCGCGCGCTGACCAAAACGGTTGCTTTCGACGGTCGAGTTCAGCGTCCGCCTTAATATGCCCGCCTCGACTTTCGTCGCCGCGTCGAGTTCGCTTAGCGGAATCG
>JBGSVG010000053.1:0-1622 GCA_041753095.1 Sphingorhabdus sp.
CGATGCGGCAGCGCTGGCCCATGTGCATCAGGGGTTGCTCAATGTCGAACGCGCCCTGGGGTCGCAACTGCCTGAGATGATTGTCGAGGGCAGCGCCAAATGGTGACCGCCAACGAGTTCAGCCATGTGGTTAAACTGTCCGAAATCGGCAATCACAGCCATGACATCCGCCTGTCAGCCGATGAAACCGCGCGTTCAGGGTTGATGGCAAGGTTTGACCTTGCTGCGCTGGACCAGCTCGAAGCGGACATATCGCTGAAGCACGAGGCATCAGACATTGTGGCAACAGGGCGGTTTACCGCCAGCCTCGCGCAATATTGCATCGCCAGCAACGACCCCGTGCCGGTTAAACTCGACGAGCCTATCCATATCCGGTTCATTCCCGAGCCAGTGGCCAGCGGCGAAGTCGAGCTTGAGGCCGATGACTGCGACGTTATGTTTCATGACGGCCAGACCATCGATCTGGGCGAAGCGGTGGCGCAATCGCTTGGTTTAGCGCTCAACCCTTATCCGCGCAGCCCCGAGGCCGAAAAAGCGCTCAAAGCTGCGGGCGTTAAATCGGAGGAAGAAGTCGCCCCTTTGGGTGCACTTTCCTCGTTGAAGGATTTGCTGGCGAAGAAATGACCAACGCGCTTTATGTTTGACAGCAAGCTGCGCCGCTTGATCGACCCGCCGCTCAATCGCTGTGCGGCTTGGCTGGCAAGTTCTGGCGTGTCGGCGAACGCACTCACACTTTTTGGTGCATTTTTGGGGTTGGCCGCAGCGCTGGCAATCAGTCAGCAGCTATTTGCGCTTGGGCTGTTGCTGATTTTGATCAACCGGATATTCGACGGCTTCGACGGCGCGGTTGCCCGTATCAACGGCGCGACCGAATGGGGCGGCTATCTCGACACGCTCGCCGATTTCCTTTTTTATGTGTCGGTGCCCGTCGCTTTTGGTCTGGCCAGCGACGCGAACTTGCTTCCTGCCTTGTTGCTGGTGGCAAGCTTCACGCTGACCGCCGTCAGTTTCCTGGGCTTTGCCGCTATCGCGGCGAGACGCGGTGACGCAGATGGCGCGCATGGCGCAAAGGCATTTATCTACTCTACGGGACTGATGGAGGGCGGCGAAACCATCGCCTTTTTCATCCTCTTCTGCTTGTTTCCGGCCTATTTCCCGGCACTTGCTATGATCTTCGCCGCATTATGCATCTTAACGGTGGCGCAGCGTATCGCGGTCGCCGCAAAAACCTTCTGCTAACTCAGCTGCCAGCCGAACCAGCGCTCGGCCCATTTCAGTAGTCCTTCTGGCTTGCGGGCCAACCCAAATTGCCCGGCGGCATATTTGTTCGCCTCGGCCCAGGTCGGATAAGGATGGATGGTCTGCAGTATCTTCCGTAAACCCATATTGTGCTTCATCGCAAAGGTGACCTCGGCCAAAATCTCGCCCGCATGGCTCCCAACAATTGTCGCGCCCAGTATCTTATCGCTGCCTTTTGCGGTCAGGATTTTGACGAAGCCTATCGCCTCGCTCTCGGCAATCGCGCGGTCGAGGTCGTCAAGATCATAGCGCGTCACGTCGAACGATAACCCCTGCTTTATGGCTTCGGCTTCAGTCAATCCGACCGCTGCCAATTCAGGCTC
>JBGSVG010000054.1:0-7861 GCA_041753095.1 Sphingorhabdus sp.
AATCCCGTTGCGAAGAGATGTTCTCTTCTTGTTCGACTCAGGGCACGAAAGTCCCTCTTAGCATTTTTTGGACATCGCAGGGTGCAAAATTCGACTTGTCCCCAGCTTATCGACGGAAAAAATCTCCCCGCCGGCAGAATCACGGTCTGCAGCTTAAAGCACAATCTATGGTGATGCCCCCTACGGCCAACCGCTACCTATAGTGCCTTAATCAGTTTCAGACGCAAGAGGGTAAATGGTAAATTTACACTTCAATTCGTCGCTATTGTGATTCCATTCGTCGCACGTATCGGGGTGCTGCAATGCAGCGACGCGTGGACCTGCTAAGCAATTTTTCGGGCGCAAGATGGAAAATCAACGAACAAAAATATTTTCGATTTTGTGTCTGGGTTTATCATCAGCCCCAATATCTGGTGTACCGATACGCGGTCGCCGCTTGCCAAAATATGGGGTGCGCGCCATGTTCTTTCAACCGCATCATCAATCAGGGGCAAGCAATGAATCGGCTATTGGCACTGGGGTTACTGGCAGTGGCTTTCCTGTGGAGCAGCGGCGTGCACGCCAGCGCCGATTCGAGCTGTTACCCTGACTGGAAAATCAAACAGACCGACATGAATGGCTGCAGCAGCACTACATTGCTGAGCCCCGGCAATGACACCCGCGTCAATTTGCTGATGTTGCTCCACGACCGGCACGGCGCAGTTGGCCCGGCGAGCCGGTACAGCTATGACATTCCGGAGCGCCGGGGCGAGGCCGAGCCGTTCGACTATTCGAGCTTTGCATTGAAGCTGGGCCCATCACCTACACCTCCTGAAACCGGGAAGTCTGAAAATTTTGCATTCGGCACGCGCTGCATGAGCAGCATGGCAGGTGGCGCGGATTTTATCGCTGCGGTCGCCAAAGCCAAAGGCCTGTCGAATGACGAAAAAGCGACGCTGACCGCGGTTCGTACGGCGCTGAAGCCCGAATGTTCTGGCGATACCAAAGCAACGCCAGTCGTCGAGCAGGGGCTGGCGCTCGTCAAGTCCAAGGCGGGCCGGTCTTTTGCAAATTACCTGATCGGAGCTGCGGCCTTTTATGACGGGAATTTCGGCGGCGCGCAGGCGTCTTTTGCAAGCGTCGGAAAAACCGATTCCGTGTGGCTCAAGGAAGCTGCCGCTTATATGCTGGGACGCAATGCGATGAACGAAGCCACGCTGGCGGCATTCGACGAATATGGCGGGTTGTCAGGCGAGGGCGGCAATCAGGCATTGCTAGCCGAGGCCGAGGCTGCTTTCCAAGCCTATCTGAAAGCCTATCCCAACGGTCAATATGCGCCATCTGCACGCGGGCTGTTGCGCCGCGTCTATTGGCTGGCCAAAGACCGTGGCCGCTTGTTGTCCGCATATGCCGCGCAATTTGCGATTGGCGATCCGGCCAAGCGGAACCTTTCCTTCCCCGATCTGGTGCAGGAAATCGATATCAAACTTCTCGGCGAGCTAAAGCCCGAAGACGCCAGCGATCCGATGTTGTTGGCAGTGCTGAACCTCCGCGCGATGCGGCACGCCAATGATCCCAAATATGCCGATTATGGCACCCCACCAATTACCCGCGCGGCGCTCGACGCACAGCGGTCGAAATTTAGCGGGCACGAGGCACTTTTTGCTTATCTGCAAGCCGTCCATGCCTTTTACGTCGCAAACAGGCCCGCCGAAGTGTTGAAGCTCATTCCTGCCGCGACGGGCGATAGCAGCTATCTTGGCTATAGCCGCCAGTTGCTGCGCAGCATCGCGCTCGATGCCGCTGGTGATCCTGCAGCGCGAGCGTCTTTGATTGCGCTGATTTCGGCTGCAAAGAAACCGCATCAACGCGGCGCGGCTGAACTTGCGCTTGCGCTGCATGACGAGCGCGCCAAGGCCGCCGACAAAGTCTTTGCAACCAATTCTGTCATTACTGACGCCGATGTGCGCGAGATATTGCTTCGCTATCATGCCGGACCCATTTTGCTCCGCAAACAGGCAGCCAAGGCGGCGTCTGATCGCGAACAGCGGGTGGCGATATACACCTTGCTCTACAAGGATTTGACTCGCGGCAACTATGGCGATTTTCTGCGCGATTTGTCGCTGGTGCCCGATAGCGCACGTCCGATGGCGCAAGATGATTATAATGCACCGCGCTATACCGACATTGCATTGTTCCGGTGGGTCGGCCAATCAGATTTTGCCTGCCCTTCGTTAAAGGCCGTTGCCACAACCTTGTCTACAAAACCCAAGGACGCACAAGCATTGCTCTGCCTGGGCGAGTTTATCCGCAACAAGGGGCTTGATCCTTATTATTACGGGGTGACACAATATCTGGACGAATTGCCCGACGCCGACGAACTGGGCGGGACGCCGAGCCTGTTCCCCGGCAAACGCTTTTCTCGGCTCGACGCTTATAAAACGGTTATGGCGGACGCTACTGCAGCGCCAAGCAACCGTGCTTATGCTTTGTACCGGGCAGTGAATTGTTACGCGCCTGCCGGGTATAATAGCTGTGATTCCACTGAATATACCAAGGCACAGCGCAAGGCCTGGTTCGATCAATTGAAAGGCCAGTATCCAACGTCCGTCTGGGCAAAGAAGCTGCGTTATTACTGGTAGGACGATGACGCGCCTGTTCTGGCTGGTTCCGATGCTGTTGCTTGCATCGTGTCAGCCAAAACAGCCTCGCGTTGATGCAGCGGATTATGGTGCCTTCTGGCTATGGGCTGGCGTGAAACCGCAGCCGGTGCTGGATAACGCCCGAACTATCTATATCTTGGAAGCCGAGATCAGGGGCATCGACAAAGCGCGCTTTGTACCGCTTCGGCCTGCAACGCCCCGCGTCAGACATGCCGAATTGTGGCTGGTCTATCGCGTCGAAACGCTGGCTTGGGACGACGCCATTTACCGGCAGGTAAACAGCGACCTTGCGCGCTGGAAGGCGGCTGGAAATCGCGTGGTGGGTGTCCAGATCGATTTTGACGCCGCCACCAACGGCTTGTCCGGCTATGCCGCATTCTTGCGCAATTTACGCGCCCAATTACCAGTGGATGCCAAGCTTGGGATTACTGGCCTTCTCGACTGGAGCAGTCAGGGTGATAGCGCGGATCTGAACCAGTTGAACGGCGTCGTTGATGAGGTTGTGTTGCAAACCTATCAGGGCAGGCACACGATCAAAGGATATGAAAATTACCTGCAAAGTCTTGGGCGGCTTAAAATGACCTACAAACTAGGTCTCGTACAAAATGGCGAATGGAAAGCGCCGCCGTCCTTGGCCCGCGACCCACATTTCAAAGGATATGTAATATTCCTGCTTAACCCATAAACAGAAACCGGGTCCGCGCATCTCGAATTGTGCGGACCCGGCCTCCTGATGGGGTTATTACCAACACCCAAAGGGAGAGGAGTGTTAGCCCAACAGGAACTTGTTCATTTCAGCCTTGCTGATCTTCTTACTTTTGTCAGCGTCGGCTGCGGCAAAGGCATCCTTGGCCCACTTTTCCTTGGTAGCTGCGTCAGCTTGCTTGGCGGTACCGCCTGCCTCATGCAGCGCCAATATCCACTTGGCAAATTCCGGCTGATCCAGATCGCCATTCTTGTTGGCGTCATAGGCCGGGAATTCGGCATCGACCAGTTTTGCTACGGTAACCTCTTTCGGCTCCACTGCTGGAGTTGCTGGTTCTGCGGCAGGTGCAGCTTCAGCCATAGGCAGAGGTTCAGCGACAGGGGCCGGGGATGCTTCCGGTGCAAGCTGCGGTGCCATTGGATCGGCTTGCTGTGCCAGCGCGGGGGTGGCGGCGAGGGCCAAAAGGCTTGATGCGGTCAAAATACGTAACATGAGTTATCTCCGTTATCTAAACATTATGCGGAATATCCGCAGATATGGTTTGATTGGCCGACCTGAAATCATATCGACCCGAACCAATATCAAATGGCTCAACATCTATAATGGAGACAATGTTGCGGTATTGAACACAGAAAATTCGCCCGAAGGCTTTTCGTCCATCTCTAAAGCTCCATTCATCTTCGGTCTGAAAATTATATGGGGTAGAATGTTTACACCGGTTGCCACATTACTTTATCCAATGACATTCTATTCTGAATTTTAATTCAGCGGCACAGCTTCTAAACCGACCCGAGGTTGAGTTGATGACGCTTGAATACCTCGGGTGCACCGTTATGGGCGGTGGCAACATTCTAATATCGCGGGACAGAGTAATGACCGTCACCATCAAAGCCGCCGACCTCATCGACAGCGTCGCCGACGCGCTGCAATATATCAGCTATTTCCATCCAATGGACTATATCCATGCGTTGGGCGAGGCATATGACGCCGAACAATCGCCTGCCGCCAAGGATGCTATTGCACAGATCCTGACCAATAGCCGGATGTGCGCCGAGGGGCATCGTCCGATTTGTCAGGATACCGGCATCGTCAACGTCTTCGTCAAATGGGGCATGGATTGCCGGTTGGACGACACGTCGCATTCGTTGCAGGAGGTCGTCGATGAAGGCGTGCGCCGCGCTTATTTGCACCCCGACAACAAGTTGCGTGCATCGGTCTTGGCGGACCCTGCATTCACGCGGCGCAATACCAAGGACAACACGCCCTGCGTGCTGCATGTCGAAATGGTAGCTGGGTCGAAAGTCAGCATCGATGTCGCGGCCAAAGGCGGCGGCAGCGAGAACAAGTCGAAATTCAAGATGATGAACCCGTCGGACAATATCGTCGATTGGGTAGTCGAAATGCTGCCGCAAATGGGTGCAGGCTGGTGTCCGCCCGGAATGCTTGGCATTGGCATTGGCGGGACGGCGGAGCATTGCGTGCTGCTCGCCAAGCAGGCGCTGATGGAGCCAATAGACATGGGGCCGTTGAAAGCAAGAGGCCCACAGAACGATATCGAGGCGATGCGTATCGAGATTTTCGACCGCGTGAACGCCTTAGGCATCGGCGCGCAGGGGTTAGGCGGGCTATCGACCATCCTCGACGTCAAGATCATGGACGCGCCCTGCCATGCTGCGGGTAAGCCTGTGGCGATGATCCCCAATTGCGCCGCTACGCGCCATGCGCATTTCACGCTCGATGGTTCCGGTCCGGTTTATCTGGACGCGCCAAAGCTCGATGAATGGCCTGATGTAAACTGGCAGCCTGATGCAGCGGCTAAGAGCGTGAACCTCGATACGCTGACTCAAGCGGACGTGCAGGGGTGGAAGCAGGGGGACCGTTTACTGCTCAACGGCAAAATGCTGACCGGTCGTGACGCCGCACACAAGCGTATGGCCGACATGCTGGCGGCGGGCGAAGAACTGCCCGTGAGCTTCAAAGGCCGTGTGATCTATTATGTCGGCCCAGTCGATCCCGTTGGCGAGGAAGTTGTTGGTCCAGCCGGCCCCACCACCGCGACGCGGATGGACAAGTTCATGGACATGATGCTGGAACAAGGCTTGCTCGCCTGTGTTGGCAAAGCAGAGCGGGGTGCGGCAGCGACGCAGAGCATTGCCAAGCACAAGAGCGCCTATTTGATGGCGGTCGGTGGCGCAGCCTATCTGGTTGCGCGCGCGATTAAGGGAAGCAAGGTTGTGGGCTTTGAAGACCTCGGAATGGAAGCAATATACGAATTCGAAGTGCAGGATTTTCCGGTTACGGTGGCGGTCGACAGCGACGGGAATAACGTGCATCAATTGGCCCCTGCACTGTGGCAGAAAAAGATTGCAGAGGAGCGCCTCTTGGCCGTTACATGAACAAGCCGGGTAGCATCCGCCATTTCCTCTCCCGCCTTGGACCGGGGCTGGTTACAGGCGCAGCGGATGATGATCCGTCGGGTATCGGAACGCACAGCCAGGTTGGCGCGCAGTTTGGTTATGGGTTGAGCTGGACCTTCCTTTTCAGTTTCCCTTTGATGGTCGCAATACAGGAAGTCGCAGCGGAAATAGGCCGCGTCACCGGCGCGGGCATCGCGCGCAATTTGCGGCGTCATTATCCCCGACCCTTGCTAGTCCTCATGGTCGGCTTGCTGCTGATTGCCAACATCGTCAATCTGGGTGCCGATCTGGCCGCCATGGGTGCGGCGGTCGGATTGCTGATTGGTGGGCCGTTGGGGTTGTACACATTGCTGTTCGGCGTACTTTGCGTCGTCATCGAGGTGTGGCTTTCCTACGAACGTTATTCGTCGGTTCTCAAATGGGCGACGCTTTCGCTCTTCGCCTATGTCGCCGTCGTTATGGTCGCACAGGTGCCTTGGGGGGAGGCGCTGACCTCCCTCGTGGTGCCGCGCATCGAATGGAGCGGTGCTTATGCCATGGCTGTCGTGGCCATATTGGGAACGACCATCAGCCCTTATCTGTTTTTCTGGCAAGCTGGGCAGGAGATTGAGGAGCAGAAAAGGCACAAGGTCAAGCCGCTGTGCATCACGCCCAAGGAAGCAGGGCCGGAGCTGAGACGCATCCGGATCGACACTCTGACCGGCATGGCATTTAGCTCGATTGTGTCGCTGGCGATCGTTTTTGCGACCGCCGCGACGCTGCATGCCAATGGTGTACGCGATATCGAAACCTCGGCGCAGGCTGCCGAAGCCTTACGCCCGATAGCCGGGAATTTTGCCTTTGCGCTATTCGCGTTGGGCATCATCGGTACTGGCTTGCTCGCGGTACCGGTGCTCGCGGGGTCGGCGGCTTATGCCGTGACCGAAATGTTCGGAATAGCCGGAAGCCTCGACGCAAAGCCGACCAAGGCGCGGCTGTTTTACGGGACGATAGCGGTCACCACCATGCTTGGCGTGTCGCTCCAATATGTCGGAATCGACCCTGCGCGCGCGCTTTATTGGGCAGCTGTCGTCAACGGGGTACTGGCAGCACCGTTGATGGCCATGATGATGCTGATCGTACGCAACCCGCGCGCAATGGGTCGGTTGACACTCGGGCGGCGGGCGACAATCACTGGCTGGTTTGCAACGGCGGTGATGGTGGTTGCCACAATAGTTTTCTTCGCAACGCTTTAGATCGAAGCGCTGTAAAATCTTATTGGGTCGGGTTTTGCCCTTGCGCCTGCATCTGCGCGTCAATTTGCGCCTGGATTTCGGGCGGCAGACCTTGTGGCGCTCCGCTTGCCTGTCCGCCAGCTCCAGCTCCGCCTTGTTGCTTCTGCATTTCCTGCATTTGCTTTTGCATTGCTTCAACTTCTGCGCGTGATTTAAATTCGAGCAGTTCGACGTCAAATATCAGCTCGCTGCCGCCTGGAATGGCTACCTGGCCGGTTTGCGGGTTCTTCTGGTCTTCAGGGCCATAGCCAAGCTCAGAGGGGATCCACAGGCGGTACTTACCGCCGCGCTGCATGACCTTCAAACCTTCGGAAAATCCTGGAACCACACCAGTGACCGGGAAACCGGCCTGCGGGTTCTGGTCGAATATTGTACCGTCTTTCAGCATGCCTTTATAGCCTACCAGCACAACATCCTCATCGGTCGGCGATTTGCCTTCGCCGGTCTGGATGACCTTGTAACGCAGGCCTGACGCAGTCGTGACCACATCGCCATATTCGGAGCGGACATTGGCGGTGCCCCAATATGCAAGGCCGCTGCCAGCGGCCAGTACCAGCGCAATGGCCACCCAATATTTGGTGAGCGAGCCTTTTTTAATGGGCTGAATCGGAACGGCAGTGACTGACATATCGGTTTTCCTGATGCATTAAGTTGCGCGCTGACTAGCAGAAAGCAGCGCCCATTCCAGATACAAAAAAAGCGCCTTTAAGGCGCTTTCCTTGTTTGCAGATGCGGTGACTTACGCTTTCGCGCCGTCACGTTCCTGTTGCTTGCGCTCCATCTTGCGGGCGCGGCGAACAGCAGCAGCCTTTTCACGAGCGC
>JBGSVG010000055.1:0-2237 GCA_041753095.1 Sphingorhabdus sp.
TTGAGCGCGAGCCTGAACAAGGTTGCGAACAGCAGCACGGTAGGAAATGCCGAAAAGTCGAGTGGCTTGGCGACATTCATGGCGACCATCAGCACTGCAAGGCTGATCATGATGTTGAGGATGAAGCCGACGTCGAGCAAAGCCGCAGGAACCGGCACAATCATCAGCATAACAAGCAGCAGTATGGCAATCGGCAGCGCGCCGCCTTTTATGCTGGCGATACCGCTTGCAAGATTAAGGCGGTTCATCGAGCGGAACTCCCTGATAGTCGCCGGTACGCCTGACGCGCAAAATCGAGATCCAGCCGTTTGGGCATCGGTTCCATTTGCGCGAGCGTCATTGGCGGTTGGTGTTGACTCGTCCTCGTGTTTTGCCGTTGAGCGCGCGCAGGTATTGGCGGTGGGCTCGGCGAATTGCCAAGCTTGGCTGCAAAGTTGCGGCGAATCTCGGACAGGCTTCGTGTTCCGCCGTCGTCGCGGTAAAAAATCGGGCGGTTGGCGCTGGCGGCTGCCGGGAACAGCGTCGCTGCTGCCTGTTCCGGATTTTCTGCATAAGCAGACAGAAAGCGGGCAGCGCCCTCGGCGCCGAGGAAGTGCGCGAGGTAAAGGTCGACAGCTTCGGGGCGGCCGCCAACCCGTGACTGCAGATATTCTTTATTGTCCGCCGCAAATTCGGCGGCCATTACGGCCGCAGCTTCCGGGTTAGTCCGCAAGTCGAGTATCGACGAACGTAGATCGCCATTGGCTGTCGAGAATGTGCCGTCTCTATTTTGCGTGATCGCACCCGCCGCCCATCCCAGCCCGTGAGCGGCACCATGCTGCTTCAATATGCCCAGCCAGGTTTGTTTTGTAAACTGGTACAGCCCGGTTGCGCTCGACGTGCTGGCGCGCGCATCGGGCCGCATCCCGCTTTCGATTCGCGCCTGATCCATCAGATAATCGAATGACACGCCGGTACGCGCCGAGGCGTTGGCAATAGCGGACGTTACCCGTTGTGCTGTCGCTATTTGGTTTTGGGTCCGGTCAATCATGCAGGTTGACTTGCAACCAGCATGCCAAAACCAAAACTAGACGGATTCGCGCGGCTTTGGGTAGATATTGCCGCTGAATTGACCGCGCAATTCAGCGAGCCGGTCAATTTTCTGGCGGTTCCATGCCGTCAGATATTTGACCCGGACTCGCGCGGCGTCTGCCTGTTTCAATCCCAGCGTCAGCTGATCGGAATTGGGTGTAGCCGGTGACACGCGCAATATCTCGACAGCTTGCGCCAGCGCAGCACTGGCCGACAATATTGCATCGGCATCACGTGCGTCGAGCGCAGCGATCAATCTCGTCTGGCAATCGATAACGTCGCCGATCATCAGGCGTGATCGTTGAGACCAAAGCGCACGATGCCATCGGCGATGGCGCCCAGATTGATCTGGTAACTGCCACTGGCAATCGCCGCCTTGAGCGACGCGACTTTGCTCGCATCAAATGGCGGCCCCATTTGCGCCAGGGCGCTCGCAAGGCTTAAGCTGCGCGCATTTGTCGGCGGTACAGCATCGGGTTTGATGTTTTTTTGTACTTCTGTTGCAAACAGACGCGATTGGGGAACCGGCCGGGCCGTCCCGAAACTTACGGAATCCACCATAGATTGCTCCTATTTCCACCGCCCGTCGGAAACCCGACAGGCATGACAGGAACAAGAACGGCAAATCACGCCAGGCTTTTAGGCCTTAAAAGGATACCAACCCGCGTAACTTGACCATTGCCGTGATCGGAATCGGCGATGACGGGGATTTGACACGCACCGGCTGACCGATGCCGGCATCCTCAAGTGCAACCATTAACGTCGAAACTGCAAAGCCGGGACCGCCTGAAACGCATTCGACCAGCTCGCCCTTACGGACGACAATTTCGGCTGGCGCGACCGCAGCAGAGGGCGCTTTCACCGGCACGCGCAATCGCCAGCCTAGCGCCGGGCAACGCACGACCACCACGCCTCCTGCCGGTGGCACAATGATCGGATCGTCAGGACATTGGCCGAGTTTCAACCTTTTATCGATCTGTTCGGCTTGGCCGGAAACAGCGAGAATGCGTTCGTCGAGAATTTCAAGATCTTCGAACGCGGGTGATGCCAGCGCAGCGAGCAGAAACAGATATGGCATGAAAACTCCTTTGGATAATGTCTCCAAAGTTCAGCAATCATTGTGCCAATCAGGATTAAGCGGCGATAGCCCTTGCAGTCATGCGGAT
>JBGSVG010000056.1:0-6173 GCA_041753095.1 Sphingorhabdus sp.
GGCGCTGGTGGCGGTGGACCGCGCGGCGGCGGGGGTGGAGGTCCGCGCTTTGGCGGCGGCGGTTTTGGCCCCGGTGGCGGTGGTATGCAAAGCCGTTGGAACATCGCGCTGTATCACACCTACCGTATTCAGGAGGATATCCTGATCCGGCCGGGCGTTCCGTTGCTCGACCTGCTCGATGGCTCGGCGATCAGCAACAATGGCGGCGCGTCACGGCATGAGGTCGAACTGTCTGGCGGCGTATTCCACAAGGGGCTCGGCTTCAGGCTTCAGGGGAATTACAAAAGCGGGACGACGGTTGATGGCACCGGCCTTCCCGGCAGCAGCGATCTGAGTTTCAGCGATTTGACCTCACTCGACGCATTTGTCTTCGTCAATCTCGACCAGCGCGGCAAGTTGACCCAGAAACTGCCTTTCCTGAAAGGCAGCCGGATTACCTTGCGCGTGAACAACGTACTCAACGATGTCATCGATGTCCGCGATGAAAACGGGCTTGTTCCGCTAAGCTATCAGCCGGGCTATCTCGATCCGCGCGGACGGGTGTTCGAACTGAGTTTCAGAAAGCGTTTTTAACCCGCGCGCAGTTTTCGCACAACACGCCAAGCCAATGCTTTAGCCTTGTTTTGTGCGGGAAAGCGCCCTGGCGCTTTGGGACGAACACCGATTTTGCGGAGCAGGCTGTTAAATGCCCACGCATCGGCTTCGGCGAAACTCCAGTCCGACCGCCATGTGATGGACAGCGAGATCGAAACCTCAGGGCCGTTACGGACATGATGTGGCGCCATCACGGGCACGAACAGGGCCTCGCCGGGGGCCAGTGGCCACGGCGTGCCAGCGGGCGCCAGATCGTCGCTCCAGACAAGATTCCGATGCCCGCCGGTGTGATATCCTTCATGCGTTTCATCCGGCGCAAACCGCGGGTCGCTCGCGGGGAATTGAGTCATCACTTTCGAGCCACGCAATTGAAGCAGGATGTTATGCTCCGGGTCGAAATGATAGGGGGTCACCGCGTTTGGACTGGACACAAAGATAAAGCCTTGCGGCTTGAGCATCCGGCCCGTCTTGGATTCGATCTGCGGTTTCAGCTCGGCCAGCAAACCGACCAACAGATCCTTGTATTGAGGTTGCTGCTCAATATTCTTCAGCACCGCCCAACTGCCGCTGGTTTCCACCAAGCGGATGGTGTCGCCAATGCTCAGACCATTGGCCGGGACCAGCGCCGGATCGATGCCGACAGGCAAATCCCCTTTATTATATTCCACCGACGCGGCTGGCAGTGCTTCGCCCAACCGGGCGAGCGCATCGATGGTCAGCAGCGGATGATCGCGCAGATTATGCAGCATCTTGTGCGGACATTCCGGATAATGTGCGGCAAAATTCTGGCGCGCAGCTTTATCGAAAACAGGCATCATTCCGTTTCTTCCGTGACGATTTGGGGTGAAGAATATCGCGGGGCGTTGCGTGCCAGTTCGGCTTTCAGCAACGTCGCGAATATCGCACGCCGGCCAGCGCCGCCGATTGCTACCGAATAACGGCCAATGCTGCGCCGATCGACCCACAGGCTGTCAATCATCGGGTGACCTTCGACTGCACAACTGTCGCACCAGATAACCGCAGCGTTGTCGAGCAATGCGAGATTTTCGATTTGCAGCAATACGCCAGGTGAGAACCGGGCATAATCTTCATCGAACGCCGTTTTGAACGAAAAGCTGCCGGGTGGGGAAATGAAATTGACCAGCATCGCCAGCGGTTTTCCGTCGAGCCTCAGGTCAAGCCGTTCAAGCCTGCCTGCGTCAGCCGCGCCCTTTAACGCTTCGGCAAAAAGCGTTCGGGTTTCTGGTGCACAGCCGAGCGCAGAGCCATTGCTTCCCTTCCACCCTCTTTGTTCAAGGGCCAAAAATGCATTGGTCCACTCTGCCAGTCCGGTGGCGCTGTCATCGCGCATGAATGTCAGCGCGCCTTCTTCTGAAAGCCGGTTTTTCTGTCGGCGGAATTCTTTGCGCTTCTTAGGCCGGATCGCCTCGTCGAAATATTCCGCTGACGACAATCCCCGTTTCAGCAACGCGCGTTCGGTGCGGTGAACCAACGCGCACCGGCGGTTTTGCGAACGACACACATGTTCCAACGCTTTGGCGAGCGGGCCTTTCGTATCAATACAGTGGATATGGGCAAATAGCCCCGGCCCCGGCTCGCCATCAAGATGCGCAAGATATTCGGTCCAAAAGTCAGTCTCATAGCCAGACCTGACCAATGGTGTTCCAAGAAAAGCATTGTGATGCAGCCAATTTTGGACATGCGGCAATGGCCATCTGCCATAATGCGACGATGTTGATACCGGTATCAATCCGCAGAGCTTGGGACCGTCCCATAAGGTGAATATCCGGACATCGCCGGACGGATCAAATTGCTCAAGGGCCGGTCGCAAAAACCAGCTTTCGTTAAAGACATTGGGCTCGGTTGCATGCGCTGCCAGATCATCCCACTCAGCGACAAACGCAGCAGTGACGGCCGACCGCCAGCTGTCGAGCTGGGGCCGTATTAATCCTGCCTGATTGGCGGTATCGATTGCCCGCGTTGCCACTTCGCCCCTTGCTTCATGGAATCCGTGTTTGCACCATAATTTGAAGCAGCAAAGAAATTGCTAATGCGACAAAGAAAAACCCCGCCGGAATCGCTCCCAGCGGGGTTTTACCGTTTCAACCTTATCGGTTGCTTACATGCCGTGCGCTAAAGCCGCGAGCAGCAGGAGAGCGACGATGTTGGTGATCTTGATCATCGGGTTGACCGCTGGACCTGCAGTATCCTTGTAAGGATCACCCACAGTGTCGCCGGTCACGGCTGCCTTATGGGCTTCTGAACCCTTGCCTCCATGGTTGCCGTCTTCGATATATTTCTTGGCATTGTCCCATGCGCCGCCGCCCGAGGTCATCGAGATTGCGACGAACAGACCGCCGACGATCACGCCCAAGAGCAATGCGCCCAACGCTGCGAAGCCCTGAGCGGGGCCAGCGACCCAGCTGATCACGAAGTAAACCACGATTGGCGCCAGAACCGGCAGCAACGACGGGATGATCATTTCGCGGATTGCCGCCTTGGTCACCAGATCAACGGTACGCGCATAATCGGGCTTCGAGGTGCCGTCCATGATGCCGGGGTTGCTCGCGAACTGGTCACGAACGTCCTTCACCACTTCACCAGCTGCCTTGCCGACCGCGGTCATGCCCATTGCTCCGAAGAGATATGGCAAGAGCGCACCAAGCAAGAGGCCAACGATGACATAAGGGTTCATCAGCGTGAAATCGACGCCACCTTCAGCAAGGCCGAGTTTCTCCGAATAGAAGGCCAAGTCAGCAGTATAGGCGCCAAACAGCACCAGCGCCGCCAATGCCGCTGAACCAATTGCATAGCCCTTGGTAACAGCCTTGGTGGTGTTACCCACAGCGTCGAGCGCGTCGGTCTTTTCACGAACCGATTTGTCCATCTCCGACATTTCGGCGATACCGCCTGCATTATCGGTCACCGGACCATAAGCATCGAGCGCCACGACCATACCGGCCAAAGCCAACATCGAGGTAGCTGCAAAGGCGATACCGATGATGCCAGCCAGCTGGAACGACACGATAATGCCGACACAGATAACCAAAGTTGGCAACGCGGTCGATTCAAGGCTGATCGCCAGACCCTGAATGACGTTGGTGCCGTGGCCGGTTTCCGATGCCTTGGCAATCGAACGGACCGGGCGGTAGTTGGTGCCGGTATAATATTCGGTGATCCAGACCAGAAGCCCGGTAACGGCCAGACCGACCATCATCGAATAGAACAGGGTCAAACCACTGAATTGGCCCGTGCTATAAGTGATCGCGGCATTCATATCGCCAAGCGTTTGCGTGGTGACATAATAGATCGCCGGGATTGAAGCGACGGCGGTGACCAGGAAGCCCTTGTACATCGCACCCATGATGTTGGTGCCGCCGCCCAGACGGACGAAGAAGGTTCCCAAAATCGACGTGAGAATGCAGATCCCGCCGACTACGAGCGGCAACGACATCAGGTTAAGCAATTCAGCCGCTGGCATTGTCGATGGCATCAACAAAGCGAGCAGTACCATCGTCGCGCCAATGGTCACGACATAGGTTTCGAACAAGTCAGCAGCCATACCGGCGCAATCGCCGACATTATCGCCAACGTTATCGGCGATGGTCGCAGGGTTGCGTGGATCGTCCTCGGGGATATTTGCTTCGACCTTGCCGACCAAGTCAGCGCCGACGTCCGCAGCCTTGGTAAAGATACCGCCGCCCAAACGCGCGAAGATCGAGATCAGCGACGCGCCGAAGGCCAGAGCGAGCAAACCGTCGATAACCGCACGGCTATTCGGCAGGTTCATCGCGACTTCGGTAAGGTAATAGAAGAAGCCGGCAATCGCGAGCAGAGCCAGACCAGCCACCAACATACCGGTAATCGCACCGGCGTTGAATGCCATCGTCAGGCCCTTCTGCAGGCTCTCGCTAGCAGCTTGCGCGGTGCGGACGTTGGCGCGAACCGAGATGTTCATCCCGATAAAGCCAGTCGCGCCCGACAATACAGCGCCGAGCACAAAGCCGACGGCCGAAAGCGGCCCCAAAAACACACCGACCAGAACCGCGACAACCACGCCAACAAAAGCGATCGTGCGATATTGGCGGGTTAGATAGGCGCCAGCGCCCTCCTGGATTGCGGCTGCAATTTCCTGCATCCGCGGCGTACCGGCCGAAGCCGCGAGCACCGAACGGCTCGTGATAATTCCATACAGCACGGCAACGAGTCCGCACAATATGGCCATAATTGACAAAGACATAGACTGTCCCTTCCCCGTTTTTCTTTGTTAGAAACTCTCTCCCGGCGCACCAACTAAGGCACGCAAGCCGCTGCGCTATAGGGTGGCTTTAATAGGCAAGGCAACCCTTAAAAGCGGCCTTTCGGGCGGGTTTGCTTCAATGATGTTGATAACCGAGCGATGGCGGCAAGGCGACGCGGCGGCCATCGTCATGCAAGCTCAGGCCCGCGCCTTCGGTGACGACGCCAATCAAAGTTGCAAAAGCCGGTATTTCAGCATCGGGTGAGCTCGCAAAAAGCAACTCATAATCATCACCCCAACTTGCGGCCTGAATCCGGCTGTCGAGACTAAAGCCGCGATAGCTGACATAGGGTGACGACAACGGAATGCTGGCCAGATCGATGGATATGCCAACCTTGCTAGCACTCGCCATCCGTTCGGCGTCGAGCAGCAGCCCGTCCGAAATATCCATCATTGCGTTGACCAGCGGGGCAAGCGCCTTCCCTTCGGCAAGGCGCGGCTCAGGCCGATTATAGGCGTTGGCTAGCGGCCCAACTTCATCGAAACCGGCATCTATCAGTTCAAACCCGGCCAGCGCATCGCCAACCGTTCCGGTAACATAAAGCAGATCGCCAACTCGCGCACCGCTGCGCGATGGCACTGGTCGATGTGTAGCAGCGCCAATCGCTGTCAACCCCAAAGCCCGTTTGTCGCCACGGTTGGTCACGGTGTCGCCGCCTAGGAGCGGAACGTCGTAGTGTTTCAGCACAACCTGCAATCCGACGGCGAACTTGCGGTCCCATTCATCCTCGCCGAGCATGAAACCAAGCAGCACTCCCAATGGCCGCGCGCCTTTCGCTGCCAAATCGGAAAGGTTCGAGGCAACCAGCTTCCACGCGACGTCGGCCGGGTCAGCGTTGGAGTGCCAGTGCACACCCTCGGCCATCATGTCGTGGGTTAATATGAGCGCTTCCTTGCCGAATTCGACAACTGCAGTATCGTCCAACAACCCCCGCGCGGCCGGATCGGTCGCCATCGCGCGCATCAGGCCGATGAAAGTGGATTCGCTGGTCAGCTGCGCTTCGCCTTTGCAACCGAGTCGAGCAGCCCGTTCACAAACTTCGCATCCTTCGCGTCAAAAAACGCGTGGGCGACGTCCATATATTCGTTGATGATGGTCCCTGTCGGCACATCGGGTCGCGCGATGATTTCATAGGTACCGGCGCGCAGGATTTGCAGCATCGTTTTGTCGAGCCGACCGATTTTCCACTGTTCGCCCAGATTGGCTTCGATGAGTTCGTCGATGTCGGCGCGGCGACCGTCGGTTCCGACGACGACGTCATCGAAAAAATCGACATCA
>JBGSVG010000057.1:0-3934 GCA_041753095.1 Sphingorhabdus sp.
ATGACGCGTATCGGGGAAATTATGGGTTATATTTCAGGTTTTGGGACAAAATGTGCGGCACCGATCTTGGGCTTGGCAGCTTTCGCGGCGGTCGGAGCAGGAGCAACGCTGAACGCATCCCCGACCACGTCAACGCTTGACGTCAGCGTTTATGGTCTGCGCAGCATGAAGGGCAATGTCCTTGTCTGTGCAACCGCAAATCCGAAATTCTTCCCTGATTGCAGCAAGGATCCGAAAAGCTACCGTGCCAAGGTTGCGGCACGCGATGCCGCCTATGTTAGCCTGGCAGGTGTAAGCCGGGGTACTTATGCTATCGCATTGCTGCATGATGAAAATTCCAACAGCAAAATGGACATGGCAGTATTCCTGCCAAAGGAAGGCTTCGGCTTTTCGCGCAACCCGGCAGTGGTAACAGGGCCACCCAAGTTCAAAAGCGCGGCTTTTGCGGTCGATGCCGAAGAGGTCAGCCAGCGCGTAAAAATGAAGTATATGCTCTAATCGCGTTTTCGGGGCCACCGCGTGGAACCATTTGATTAACCGGCTTGTTTGTAGGCTCGATACAAATGGGAGCATTTCATGAAAATTGCCAAGACTTTTGCCGCTGCGTGTACGTTGGCTGCCGCATGCGCCGCTCAACCGCTTTACGCACAGGCGCAGGAAGCCGATAGCGCGAAGACGGACGCGCCTGATCTTGGTGTGTTTGCCGGTGACTGGCTTACGCTTGGTGTAGGTGCAGGATATGCACCAAGCTACGACGGTTCGGATGACTATGTGCTGTTCCCGGCTCCAATCGCCCAAGGCAGCGTTGGCGGGTTCGATTTCGGCGCGCGCGGTCCGGGTCTTTATGTTGACCTCATCGCCGACGGCAACAGTGCCAGCGACGTTAAATTCCTTTTAGGACCGCTCGTCCGTGTCCGGTTGGACCGGAACAGCAAGATTAAAGACCCCGTGGTTGGCTTGCTCGGTAAGGAAGATGTGGCGATTGAAGTTGGCGCCACTGCTGGCGTCTCCTTTTCCAAAGTCTTGCATGCCTATGACACGCTGACGCTTTCAACTGATGTCCAGTGGGATGTGGCAAAGGCGCATCGCGGTCGCCTCATCAGCCCGAGCATCAGTTATTCCACGCCGCTGTCGACTGCGATTTTTACAAATCTCAGCCTGTCGGCCACGCATGTCGATGGCAATTACGCCGATACTTATTTCAGCATTGACGCCGCCGGCAGCGCAGCAAGCGGCCTGCCGGTGTTCGAGGCCGATGGCGGATGGAAAAGTTATGGCGCATCATTGCTTGGCGGTTATGATTTGTCGGGTGATGCCCGCGACGGTGGCTGGGGTATGTTCGGTCTCCTGAGCTATTCGCGGCTGACTGGCGATGCAAAGCGTTCGCCGGTAACCTCGATCCGCGGCGATGCCGACCAATGGTTTCTGGCAGCGGGTGTCAGCTATACGTTCTGACGCTTAACGCTTTGGCAACTGTAATCGCGGCATAAGCTGGGCGTCAAAACGAGGGCGCACGCATGATCCAGTCACCGCAAGAGCAGTTTCACCCTGAAACAACCGGCTATAGCCGCGAAAGCCGGGTCAGCTGGATTGGCTCAAAGCTGGCCCAATCGACCGGTATGCCGACCGAGCGGCTGGATGGCCTGCACCATCGCATCTGGATGCGGATTTTGCAGGGTGAACTTGCCAGCAACCCGCCCAAAGATGAAATGGACCAACTGGCCGCGCATATTGTCGCGGTCGCAACGCTCGCCGAATTCTCATCCGCGCAAGGCGGACCGAAGGCGGCGATAGCGGCGGTGATGCAGGCCAGCGCCGCAGATATCGACCCGTTGTTGGCACAAAATTTCCTGCGCCTTGCCAGCTCGCCGATATTCTGGATGGCGATGAATTCGGATGGAGCAAGCCACGCCAGCTAAACCACCGCGCTGGACAGTTTTATCTTCGCCGCCTAGGGTCATTCCATCCCCGGGGAGTCGTGTGACTGAGAGGGATGGGTAACGCCATCCGACCCGCTGAACCTGATCCGGCTAGCACCGGCGGAGGGAGGGAGCGGTTTCACCAGAGTCCGCCCTCACTCCGATTTTATGGAGTGAGTTACATGGCAGACATCCCCGCACGCACCGAACTCGGCGTCACCACTGGCCCCATCCGTGGCAGCAAGAAAATCTACGTCGGCCCGCGCCGCGTTGCCATGCGCGAGATTTACCTCGACCCGAGCTGTGACGACGCCCCCGTCCGCGTATATGACCCGAGCGGGCCCTACACTGACTCCGATGCGCATATCGACATCTCCACCGGCCTCCCCGAAATCCGCAGCAGCTGGATCCGCGAACGCGGCGATGTCGAGCAGGTGTTCCAGCGCGAAGTCCGCCCCGAAGATAACGGTCAACTCGGCCCCGACCGAAGCGGCGGCGTCGCGCCTTTCCCCAATGTCCGCAAGCAGGTGCTCCGCGCCAAGCCCGGCATGAACGTCAGCCAGATGCATTATGCGCGCCAAGGCATTATCACGCCTGAAATGGAATATGTCGCCGAGCGTGAAAATCTCGGCCGCGCGCGCCTCGCCGAATATAAACGTGACGGCGAGAGCTTCGGCGCCAGCATCCCCGACTATGTCACCCCCGAATTCGTCCGCGATGAAATCGCGAGGGGCCGCGCGATCATCCCCAACAATATCAACCACCCAGAATCCGAACCGATGGCCATCGGCCGCAATTTCCTCGTCAAGATCAACGCCAACATCGGCAATAGCGCGGTCGCATCCGACGTCGCCACCGAAGTTGACAAGATGGTCTGGAGCATCCGCTGGGGCGCGGACACCGTCATGGACCTGTCCACCGGCCGCAACATCCACGACACGCGCGAATGGATCATCCGCAACTCGCCCGTCCCCATCGGCACCGTGCCGATCTACCAGGCGCTGGAAAAGGTCGGCGGCGTCGCCGAAGACCTGACCTGGGAAATCTTCCGCGATACCCTAATCGAGCAAGCCGAACAGGGCGTCGATTATTTCACCATCCACGCGGGCGTGCGCCTGCCCTACGTCCCGCTCGCCGCCAAGCGAGTGACCGGCATCGTGTCGCGCGGCGGCAGCATCATGGCGAAATGGTGCCTCGCGCATCACAAGGAAAGCTTCCTCTACGAACATTTCGACGACATCACCGAGATCATGAAGGCCTATGACATCGCCTATTCCTTGGGCGATGGCTTGCGCCCCGGCAGCATCGCCGACGCCAATGACGAAGCGCAATTTGCCGAGCTCTACACGCTGGGCGAGCTCACCCACCGCGCGTGGAAATCCGATGTGCAGGTGATGATCGAAGGCCCCGGCCATGTGCCGATGCACAAGATCAAGGAGAATATGACCAAGCAGTTGGAGGTGTGCGGCGAAGCGCCATTCTATACGCTTGGACCGCTCACCACCGACATCGCGCCGGGATATGACCATATCACCAGCGGCATTGGTGCGGCGATGATCGGCTGGTACGGCACGGCGATGCTCTGCTACGTCACACCCAAGGAGCATCTGGGCCTGCCCGACCGCGACGATGTGAAGGTCGGCGTAGTGACCTACAAGCTGGCCGCACACGCAGCAGATCTGGCCAAGGGCCACCCGGCGGCGCAAGTCCGCGACGATGCACTGAGCAAGGCGCGCTTCGAATTTCGCTGGCGCGACCAGTTCAACCTCAGCCTCGACCCCGACACGGCAGAGCAATATCACGACCAGACGCTACCCGCCGAGGGCGCGAAGACCGCGCATTTCTGTAGCATGTGCGGTCCGAAATTCTGCTCGATGAAGATCAGCCAGGAAGTGCGCGAATTCGCGCGGTTGCAGAATCAGGACAGCGCCGGGTTTATCGCCACCGAGGAAGCAGAGGCGGGCATGGCCGAGATGAGCAAGGTCTATGACGAGACCGGGCGCGAGCTTTATATG
>JBGSVG010000058.1:0-12255 GCA_041753095.1 Sphingorhabdus sp.
CGACCTCGGTGCCGAAGTCATCAAGATCGAGAATAGCGAGGGCAATACGCCGGGCGACCTGATGCGCCATGCAGGCGATTCGCCGACCAAGCAGCACGGCCCGATCTTCGCCGCGCTCAACCGCAACAAGAAGGCGATCAACCTCAATATCAAAAAGCCCGAGGACAAAGCGGTTCTGGAGGCATTGTTAGAAGAAGCCGACGTGTTCATCCACAATGTCCGGATGGCGGGGATGGAGCGGCTGGGCTTTGGCTATGAACAGGTCAAGGCGATCAACCCTAACATCGTTTATGTCCACTGCGCCGGATTTGGCGCGGGCGGCGCTTATGGCGAGCGGCAAGCTTATGATGACCTCATTCAGGCAGCTTCGGGCTTTGCCGCGCTATCCGAACAACGCGACGGCGGACGGCCGACTTACGCGCCGAGCCTTGTCGCCGATAAGGTCAGCGGGCTGTTTGCGGCCAACGCAACAATGGCGGCTTTGCTGGCGCGCGCCGGCGGGCAAGGCGGGCAGTTTGTTCAAGTGCCGATGTTCGAATGCTTCACCTGGTTCCATATGGTTGAAAATCTGTGGGGCGAGACCTTCATTCCGGGCAATGGCCGGATGGGTTATACGCGTTCGGTCAATCCGAGGCGGCGGCCTTATCCGACAAAGGACAGCTTCATCGCCATCGTGCCGTATAACGACCGGCAATGGGCGAAGTTTTTCGAACTTGGCGGGCGTCCCAATGTGTTCGATGACCCGCGCTTTTCAACCTATCAGGAACGCACCAAACATACCGGCGAGCTGTATGCGCTGATCGAGGAAGTCAGCGCGACGCGCACCACTGCCGAATGGCTCGACCTGCTCGCCGAGCATGACATTCCGGCGATGAAATATAACCGGATGGCCGATGTGCTGGTAGACCC
Source organism: Sphingorhabdus sp. (assembly GCA_041753095.1). Classification (GTDB taxonomy): domain Bacteria; phylum Pseudomonadota; class Alphaproteobacteria; order Sphingomonadales; family Sphingomonadaceae; genus Sphingorhabdus_B. Next base: position 910 of record JBGSVG010000058.1, read on the forward strand.
GCATCTGGCCGATGTCGGCTTTTTCGAGGAGCATGACAGCCCCGACATCGGCAAATACCGTTCGATGAAGCATCCGGTGCACTATGCCGGAACGCCGGTCACAAACTACGCGCACCCGCCGATGCTTGATGCCGATGGAGAGGAGATTAGGGCTGCGTTGGGAATTGGCTAACCCTCTCTCCTTCAGGGGAGAGGATAAAACTAAACCAACAACCCTCGCATGATCAGGTCGATTGTGTGCTCGCGGTAGCCATCGCGCATATTCTCGTTGAAATCGTCCTGATTATAGCAATGCCGCAGCACCAGCCGCGATGAATAGAAGCGGTCGGCAGCTCCCGTCACGGTGAAGTAGAAAAACTGCGGGTCGACCTTGCGGAATTTGCCCGCCTTCACGCCTTCGCTAATCAGGTCGTCATAGGCCTTGGCGATTGGGCGCAAGTAAAGCTCGGCAATCCGCGCTGCTTCGGCGGGCGCGCTGTCGCGGACTGTGCGCATCAGCAGGCGGTTGAGATACGGAAAGGCGTAATAGGTATCGATTGCCTTGCCGATATGCAGCTGCAATTTTTCCTGCGGCGGCATGTCCTTGGCGACCAGCGCCTCAAGACCGTGGACGATATTGCCCATGTCGCGGTCGAGCAATGCCAGCATCAACCCGTTCTTGTTGCCGAAATAATATTTGACCAATGCGCTGTTTAGGCCCGCGCGCAGCGACAGCTCGCTCAAGCTCAGGTCGATAGTGTCGCCCTCGCGCATTATCTGGCTCGCGGCCTCGATCAATTGATCGCGCGCGTTCGCGTTCTCCGGTGCGTCGCCTACAAGCTTTGGTCCAGTCGTTGCCATAATGCTCCCCAATTCCCTAACGTCACTTATAAGCAGGTTCGTCCCACCAAGGGAAGAAGTCAGGCAAATCTGTGGATACTTTGTCGGGGTACACCGGCGAGCGCTTTTCGAGGAAGCTGGAAATGCCCTCCTTCGCATCACCCGAGCGCGAGCGGCGATAGATGGCGCGGCTGTCGATCTGGTGCGCGGCCATTGGATGGTCCGCCGATGGCAGCCGCCAAAGCATCGCGCGGGTGAGGGCGATGGAAACCGGTGCAGTGTTATCGGCAATTTCGCGCGCGAGCTTTTGTGCGGCGGGGAGTAAGTCGGCGGCTGCGTGGACCGAGCGGACAAGGCCCCCCTGCAACGCTTCTGCTGCGTCAAACACGCGTCCGGTCATGCACCATTCGAGCGCCTGTTGCATCCCGACAAGGCGAGGCAAGAACCAACTCGACGCCGCCTCGGGTACGATCCCTCGCCGGGCAAATACAAAACCGAAACGAGCGGTTTCGCTCGCAAGGCGGAAGTCCATCGGCAATTGCATCGTCGCACCGATGCCGACCGCTGCGCCGTTGATCGCACCGATGACAGGCTTTTTGCACTGGAAAATCCGGAGCGTCAGCCGCCCGCCCGAATCGCGGACACGCTCGTCGGACAAGCTTTCGACTTGCGAACCGCTGGCAAAAACCTGCCCGCCGCCATCGGGCGTTAAATCAGCCCCGGCACAAAAGGCGCGCTCACCAGACCCCGTAACAATGACCGCACGAACATCGTCGTCTGCATCAACCAGATCGAACGCCGAACACATTTCCAGCATCATGGTCCCGGTAAAGGCGTTCATCTTTTCCGGACGGTGCAGCGTGATTGTCGCGATGCCGTCTGCAACATCATACAGGATCTGGGTGAAGTCGGTCATACCCTCAGCGTGGTGCCATACGGATTGCGCCGTCAATGCGCACATCTTCGCCATTGAAATAGCCGCATTCAATCATCGTCAGCGCCACCATCGCATATTCTTCCGGATTGCCGAGACGCTTGGGGAAGGGCACCGATGCCGCCAACGCTTCCTTCACCTGCGGCGGCGCGCCGTTCATTAAGGGCGTGTTGAAAATGCCCGGCAGGATGGTGTTGACTCGAATGCCTTCGCTCATCAGGTCGCGGGCAATTGGCAAAGTCATGCCGACAACGCCGCCCTTCGATGCCGAATACGCCGCCTGACCCATCTGGCCGTCTTCTGCTGCAACTGAAGCGGTGTTCACCATCGCGCCTCGCTCACCGTCTTCCATCGGCTCCAACGTCAGCATCCCTGCCGCCGATTTGGCGATGCAGCGGAACGTGCCGACGAGGTTGATCTGGATGATGCGGTTGAAGGCGTCCAATGGGAAATGCTTGATCGAGCCGTCTTCCTTCGAACGGCTGGCGGTCTTGATCGCGTTGCCGGTGCCAGCGCAGTTGACGAGGATGCGCTCCTGACCGTGCGCGGCGCGTGCCTTGGCAAAACCTGCGTCGACGCTGTCGTCGTCGGTGACGTTGACTTCACAGAAAATGCCGCCGATTTCAGCCGCGACGGCTTCGCCTTTTTCGGCCTGCAGGTCAAACAACGCGACCTTCACACCCTTGGCGGCTAGCGCCCGCGCAGTCGCTTCGCCAAGACCCGATGCACCGCCGGTGACAACAGCCGCGATAGTGGAATCCAGTTTCATGTCTTGTCCTTCTTATTGGAATTGGGGGCGTTCAAACGCGCTCGATAATCGTCACATTGGCCTGACCGCCGCCTTCGCACATCGTCTGCAGCCCGAATTTGCCGCCACGTGCTTCGAGCGCGTTGAGCAACGTCGCCATCAGCTTGGTACCCGACGCGCCAAGCGGATGACCCAGCGCAATCGCGCCGCCGTGGACGTTGATTTTCGACCGGTCGCCGCCGACATGCTTGAGCCAGGCGAGCGGCACCGGCGCGAAGGCTTCGTTGACTTCGTACAGGTCGATATCCTCGATCTTCATGCCCGAACGCTGGAATGCACGGTCGGTCGCGAACAAGGGTTCTTCGAGCATGATGACCGGGTCACCAGCAGTCACCGTCAGGTTTACAATCCGCGCACGCGGGGTGAGGCCGTGTTCCTTGAGCGCCTTTTCCGAAACGATCAGAACCGCAGACGAGCCGTCGCATATCTGGCTGGCATTGGCGGCGGTGATAGATCCGCCTTCTTGCAGCAGCTTGACGCCTGACAGGCTTTCGAAGGTCGCGTCATAGCGGATGCCTTCGTCGCTTTTGTGGATGATATTGCCCTCGGGGGTCTCAACTTCGACGCCGACGATTTCATTGGCGAACAGACCGGCCTGCGTCGCAGCAATCGCCTTCTGGTGCGATTCAAGCGCAAACTGGTCAAGGTCTTCGCGGCTGAAACCGTGCTTTTTCACCAGCATTTCGGCGCCCATGAACTGGCTGAACATGATGCCCGGATAGGCCTCCTCCAGACGCGGGCTTTTGTAGGTTCCGAGGCCTTCTTTCTTGAACAACATCGAAGTCGAACCCATCGGCACGCGAGTCATGCTTTCGATACCAGCGGCAAGGACAATGTCCTGCGTGCCCGACATAACGCCTTGCGCGGCGAACATCATCGACTGCTGCGATGACCCGCATTGGCGGTCGATGCTGACCGAGGGGATTGAATTGGGCAGTTTGGACGCCAAGACGATATTGCGGCCGACATCGCCCGCTTGCTCGCCGCCCATCATTACGCAGCCCATGATGACGTCTTCGATAGCGGCAGGATCGAAATCATTGCGGTCGGCGATAGCATCGAGCACGGCAGCGCCCAGGTCGACGGGGTGAACCCCCGCCAGCTTGCCGCCGCGGCGGCCCCCAGCGGTGCGCACCGCGTCAACGATATAGGCGTCTGCCATTTTCTCTCTCCTGATTGTCGAAATTTAATCGTACGATTAAACTTTGAAAGGGGAGAGTCAAGGGCAACTTCCCCTCTCCGGTTGGGAGAGGGTTGCGCAGACTTGCAAACTTGTTTGCTAGTCGTAGCTGGGTGAGGGGTTGCGCCCTATCGACCGCGCAGAACCCCTCACCAACTCCACGTAATCAGCAAGCTGATAACGCTTCGTATCCTCTCCCAATGGGAGAGGGAATCACGCAGCCTCGCGCGCTATCGTGATAACCTGCGGATAGGTGAATTCGAGTAAGCCCTCTTCGCCCAGTTCAGCACCAAATCCCGACTGCTTATGTCCGGCAAACGGCGCATTCGGTGCTAGATGCATCGATTCGTTGATCCAGACGGTGCCGGTTTCGAGCTGCTCGGCAACTTCCACCGCAGCCTCCGGATTGCTGGTCCAAATCGAACCCGCCAGCCCGTAATCCGAAGCATTGGCGCGGCTAATGACTTCGTCGACGGTCGAGAATTTCATCAGCGGCATGACCGGACCGAATTGCTCCTCGGCCACAATCCGCGCGTCTTCAGGCGGATTGTCGAGCACCGTTACGGGCACGAAATAGCCCGGAATCGACGGGTCATGGTCGCCCCCGACTAGGAACTTATAGCCCTTGTCCTTGGCATCGGCGATCAGTTCAAGCACGCGGTTATATTGCTGCTTGTTCTGAATCGGGCCAATCGCGGTGCCTTGCTCGGCGCCATCGCCGACCTTTACTGCACTCGCATAAGCGGCAATGGCTGCGGACAGTTCGTCGTAGATATCTTCATGAATATAGATGCGCTTCGCCGCGATGCAGACTTGGCCTGCATTGTAGAAGCTTGCCCAGAACAGCTTCTCGGCAACCTTGGCGACGTCGGCATCGGGCAACACAATCGCGGCGTCATTGCCGCCCAGTTCGAGCGTAATGCGCTTTAGGTCTTTCGACGCCGATTCCATCACGCGCTTGCCGGTCGCGGTCGATCCGGTGAAAGTGATCTTGTCGATATCGGGGTGCGACGTCAGCATTGGTCCTAACGCATCGCCACCGGTGATGACGTTGAGCACGCCGGGCGGGAATACGCCCGCTATTAGTTCTGCCATGCGCAATGTCGCCAGCGGCGTGAACGGCGAGGGCTTCAGTACCATCGTGCAGCCTGACAAAAGCGCAGGCACAATTTTCTGCACTGCCATCAATACGGGGAAATTCCAAGGCACGATGCCGCCAACTACGCCAACCGGAACACGGCGGGTGCGACTGAGGCGCTTGTCGCTGTCCTCGCTAATTGTTTCTTCCAGACTGAGCGTAGAAAGCGCGCGGCTCATGCCGACGCATCCGGCGATTTCGCTGCCAGCCTGCATGTGCGGCTTGCCCTGTTCGGATGTCAGCAAACGCATCAGCTCGTCGCTGTTCGCCTTAATCGCATCGGACATCCCGGCGAAACAGGCGCGGCGTTCCTCAACACTGGTTTTCTTCCATTTCGGAAATGCAGCGCGAGCTGCGGCAACCGCTTTGTCGAGTTCGGGCTGACCGCAATCGGGCACTTGGCCGATAACCTGCTCAGTCGCGGGATTGATGACGTCGATCCATTTATCGCCTGCAACCAGTTCGCCATTGATCAGATTCTTATATTGCGTCGTCATCCTATATCTCCTTGTGAGTCTTTGCGGCGTTATAGCCTAGGCTTTGTGTTTCGCCCAATATTCATCGCGCAGCAGGCGTTTGTAGAGTTTGCCAGTATCATGTCGCGGAAGTTCATCGCGGAAATCGATACGGCGCGGGATTTTTACACCCGACAGTTTTTCACGCGCGTAAGCGGTGAGTTCATCGCGCAGTGCCTCACCCGCATCGGCCATGTCGAGCGGCTGGACCACCGCGATCACCTCTTCGCCCATTTCGTCATGCGGACCGCCGATGACCGCGACATCGCGAACCTTGGGGTGCGTGACCAGATGGTTTTCGATCTCCTGCGGATAAATGTTCACGCCGCCCGAAATGATCATGAAGCTCTTGCGGTCGGTGAGGTAGAGATAGCCTTCCTCGTCCAGCCGTCCGACATCGCCAAGCGTTGTCCAGCCATGCTTGTTGGTCGCACTTTTGGTTTTTTCAGGATCGTTATGGTAGCTGAAACTGGCCGCGCTTTCGAAGAATACCGTGCCTTCCTGCCCCACCGGGACATCATCTCCATTCTCGTCGCAGATGTGCATGACTGCGTTGAGTGGCCGTCCGACAGAGCCTTTATGAGTCAGCCATTCTTCGCTCGAAATGAAGGTAATGCCCTGCCCTTCTGTCCCGGCATAATATTCGCGCAGGACCGGCCCCCACCATGCGATCATCGCTTCCTTGATCGGTATCGGACAAGGCGCAGCAGCATGAACCGCCGTCTCGAGGCTCGAGACATCATATTTATTGCGGACATCCTCTGGCAGTTTGAGCATTCGCGCGAAGTGTGTTGGGACCCACTGGCTGGCGTTAATCTTGTATTTCTCGATTGCGGCCAAAGCAGCTTCGGGGTCAAATTTCTCCATCACGACCACCGTACCGCCGAGCCGGTGAACCGCGACGCACCAGCGCAAGGGCGCGGCGTGATATAGCGGCGCTGGTGACAGATAAATGCTGTCGCCAGAGAATTTGAACGCCATCATCGCGAGGCCCGATAGCGCATTGGCACCGGCGATGTCGGGATCTTCGGGAAGCGGAAAGCGCACGCCTTTGGGCTGGCCGGTGGTGCCAGAACTGTAGAGCATGTCGGTGCCTGCGCGCTGGTCGGCGATAGGCGTGACCGGCATTGGTGCAACAGCCGCTTCGTACAATTCCCATCCAGCATGCTCGCCGCCGAGGATGTAGCGTTTTACCGGACTTTGCAGTTGGTCGAGCGTCGCGCCAAGATAGCCACTCGCAAACAATGCCTTCGACCCGCTGTCGTTCAGGATATAATCCATCTCGCTCGGTGTCAGGCGGCAGCTGATCGCGACGTAAATCAGCCCTGCGCGCTGTGCGCCCCAGACGAGGTCGAAAAACTCCGCGCGGTTTTCGAGACAAAAGGCAACGGTGTCGCCGTGTTGCAGGCCCAAAGAGCGGAACAGATGCGCGCACTGGTTCGAGCGTTCGTCGAGCTGGCGATAGGTAACGGTCTCGCCCGAACCCGCCATGATGACAGCGGGCTTGTCTGGGTTCGCGGCAGCGTGGACGGCGGGGTGGCCCATTATTCACCCAGCCAGTTGGGTTTGCGTTTCTCGGCAAAGGCCATCGCGCCTTCACGGCTGTCTTTCGAGGTGAAAACGGGTCCACATATCTCGCCCTGTTTTTTCCACATTTCTGCGGAGGTCCAATCGGGGCGCTCGTTGATCACGCGCTTGGTGGCGATCAATGCCAGCGGGCCATTGGCTGCGACTTTTGCGGCAAGTTCGAGCGCCGCGTCGATGACCGCACCGTTGGTCACTCGGTTGACGAAGCCGATTTCATAGGCGCGCTGCGCCGAGATAAAGTCTCCGGTCAGAGCGAGTTCCATCGCCATCCGCTTGCCAATGATTGAGGGAAGCGTGAGCAACCCGCCAGCCGCTGCAACCAGCGACCGCTTAACCTCGGGAATCCCGAATTGCGCCTTGTCGTTCGCCACCAACAGATCGCAGGCTATCGCGATTTCCATCCCGCCCGCGAGAGCATACCCCTCTACCGCTCCGATCAACGGCTTTGCGGGTGGCGATTCGATGAACCCGGCAAAACCCTTGCCTTTGATGCTGGGGAGTTCTCCGCGCAGGAAAGCCTTCAAATCCATGCCCGAACAGAATGTCCCGCCCGCGCCAGTGATGATGCCAGCGTTCAAGCCTTTGTCGCTATCCAGCTGCTCCATCGCCGCAGCGATACCCTGCGCCACCGCCTGATTGACCGCGTTTTTCGCCTCAGGCCGGTTGATCGTGATGATCAAAACGCCGTCTTGTGATTGGGTTAGGACTTCGGTCATTGCATTCCTCTCACTTCAACCAACATTTCCGTTCGTGTCGAGCCCAGTCGAGACACCCATCCGTCATGCCCGCCTTCACGGTGTCTCGACGATGCTCGACACGAACGGGACTTTGGGGTTGGCAATCACCGCCCCTTGGGTAGTCCCAGCACATGCTCGCCGATGATATTCTTCTGGATCTGGCTTGTGCCGCCGCCGATGGTGGCGGAGAAGCTGTTGAGATATGCGCGGTGCCAATAGCCATCGTCCACGGCATTCTCGTCACCGACATAATAGCCCGCGCGGGTGCCTTGGAACTGCAGCGAGAATTCGGTGAGCTCGCGGATCAGCTCGGTGCGCGCCAGCTTGTTCATCAGTGCAAGCCCCATTGGCCGGTCGCTGGTCAGCGGAGCCATCCGGCGGCGCTGGTTGTTCAAATTAAGCGCCTGAATCTCGATCATATAATCGACCAATTTGTCGCGCATCACCGGATCGTCGAGCACCGGTTTGCCGCCGCGCTTGGCGGTGCGCGCCATGTCGACCACGCTCATCACGTCCATTTCCTTGACGAAATAGCCGCCGACCGGATTGACCTTCGCCCCGCGCTCATATTCGAGCGTCTTCATCGCGACCATCCAGCCTTGCCCCTCTTCGCCCACCAATCCGCTCGCCGGGATGCGCGCATCGGTGAAGAAGCATTGGGTGAAGCCATATTCGCCGGTGAGTTTTTTCAATCGCCGGGTCTCAACACCGGGAATTTTCATTGGCGCAAGGAAGAAGGAAAGCCCTGCATATTTGCTTGGGCCATCGTTCGAGGTGCGCGCGAGCAGGATCATATAATCGGCGCGGTCGCCAAGCGACGTCCATATTTTCGAGCCGTTGATGACATATTCGTCGCCGTCACGAACGGCCTTTGTCTGCGCCGACCCCAAGTCCGAACCATGCTCGGGCTCCGAAAAGCCCTGACACCAGATTTCCTCGGCGCTGAGCATCGGCTTGATGTAACGGCGCTTGTCTTCCTCACGCCCGATGTCGAGCAGCAAAGGCCCGGTCCAACCATTGCCGATGGCGTTGATCATGATCGGCGCGTCATGGCTTTTCATGATCCGCGTGGCGATGCGCTGATATTCGGGGTGCATTCCGTAACCGCCATATTCGGTCGGCCACGACATGCCGAAATAGCCAGCCTCATACACCTTGCGCTGCCAATCGCGGAGGAAATCGAACTGCTGATCGGTGGACACTTCCATGAAGGTTAGCGGCAGCATGAAGCCGGGATCGCGGACCGAATTTTCGGCGAACCACGCGTCGCACTGCTTTTCGAAATCGGCTAATTCTTGGGGGCTCGGTTTGCTCATGGCTGATTCCTCTCTTCCCGTTTAATTGCGCGATTAAATTGCGGATTGCAAGAGCTAGCCCGATTTTTTGAACGGAGCCATTTCGCCCAGAAACTCGATCTCGCGCTCCATCGCTTGCGTTTCACGTTCGAGAAAATCAGCAACTGCATCGCGGAAACCCGGATTGGCTATATAATGCGCCGAGTAAGTTGGCACCGCCTCATAACCACGCGCCAATTTGTGCTCGCCCTGCGCGCCAGCCTCGACGCGGGGGAGGCCGTGGGCGATGGCGTAATCGATAGCCTGATAATAGCACAGCTCGAAGTGCAGGAACGGCACATCGCGGGTGCAGCCCCAATAGCGGCCATAAAGACAATCGGGGCTGACAAAGTTAAGCGCGCCTGCGATTGGGCGGTCGCCGTCATAGGCCAGGAACAGCACGATGTTGTCCTTCATGCTCTCGCCGATAATGTCGAAGAACGCACGCGTCAGATAGGGCTGCCCCCACTTACGCGCGCCGGTGTCCTGATAGAATATCCAGAACGCGTCCCACATTTCGGGCGTGATGTCCGTGCCCGCAATTTGCTCGATGCGAACAGCAGATTGTGCCGCCGCACGTTCTTTGCGGATCGCTTTGCGCTTGCGCGAGGACAGCACCGCGAGGAAGCCGTCGAAATCGGCATAATCGCGGTTCTGCCAATGGAATTGCGTGCCGATGCGGGTTAGCCAACCAGCGGCGCGGAATTGGTCTAGCTCGGCTTCTTCGACAAATGTCGCATGGGCGGAGGACAGGCCATTCCGATTGAGAATAGTTTCGACTGCACCGAGCAATGCTGGCGCGAGCGACGGATCACGCAGCAAAAGCCGTGGGCCGGGCACCGGCGAGAAAGGCGCTGCGATCTGCAACTTGGGATAATAACGCCCGCCTGCCCGCTCGAACGCGTGGGCCCAGTGGTGGTCGAACACATATTCGCCTTGGCTATGCGATTTGAAATAGGCGGGCAGCGCGGAGGCAGGCACGCCGTCCGCATCGCGGATGATGATCGGCGAGGGCGACCAGCCGGTGCCGGGGCCAACACTGCCCGATTCCTCAAGCGCCGCCAAAAAGGCATGGCTGACAAACGGATTGCCGCGCGGGTTAAGCGCATCCCACTGGTCGGCGGGAATATCGCTGACCTGGCTTAAAAGTTCGGCGGTGACGTCAGGCACAGCGTACCCAAACCCGTTCGCATCGAGCCCAGTCGAGATGCCGTGAGGGTGTGCACGCCTTCCGGGTGTCTCGACTGGGCTCGACACGAACGGAAATGTGGCATGCCATTAAGCCGCGCGAACCTTTACCACCGCATCGATCTCAACCGTCGCATCGCGCGGCAGCACCGGCACCGACACTGCAGCGCGTGCATGCTTGCCCGCATCGCCGAACACAGCTTCCATCAGATCCGATGCGCCATTGGCGACTTCGGGCTGGTCGGTGAATTCTGGGGTTGAGGCGACGAATGCGCCGAGTTTTACGATTCGCTCGACGCGGTTCAAATCGCCACCCAATGCCGCCTTCATTTGCGCGATGAGCATTATGGCGCAGGCCTTGGCTGCAGCTTTTCCGTCTTCGAGCGAACGGGTGTCGCCGACTTTTCCGGTGAGCACCTTGCCGTCAACGAAAGGCAACTGCCCCGAAATGAAGAGCATTCCGTTCACCTCGACCGCAGGCACATAAGATGCCACGGGCGCGGCGGGTGCGGGTAATTCGATGCCCAGTTCAGCCAATTTTGCTTCGATCATGATGTTACCTTTTCCAATGCGGGCGCTGGCTCATTTGCCACCAGCTTTTCCCTGATCCAATGTTCGGCGTCGGCCCAGCGGTCGAGCCGTGCATGCGCGGCCTTTGACGAATTGACCCGCTCCCACAATAACGGCTCGCCGACAAAATGCAGGCGCCAGACATGGGAATGATGTTCGCCGACCGAATCATGTTGATGGCCGAGATCATCGACGAACACCGCGACGCTGGGTTTATATTCTTCGAGTATCCGCCCGAGCGCTTCGCCCTTACCGCCTTGGTTGGTGTAGACCGGCGCGTCGATGCCCACTGCCTTCAATTGCGCGGCGCGGGGTCCAGCGCGATGGTCGAGCAGGTTCGTCAGGATCACCACGTCGGCATGTTCGCGCAAGCGATTGATCGCTTCGACCGCGCCGTCAATCGCCTGCTGCCGCCCCATTTCGGTGTCGAAAAATCCGTTGAGCAAATCCCAGACCAGCCCGCGCTCGACGACGGTGCCGTCATGCTTGTGGCGCAGCGCCTCGCCCCAGTCGCCGTGGACCAGATCGAAATCGAT
>JBGSVG010000059.1:0-2788 GCA_041753095.1 Sphingorhabdus sp.
CTGGGCGTTGCGGCTATTCATTGTCGCCAATGCTGTTTGGTTCATGCGCTTAGGGTATATGATCTGGGGAGTTGGCACCGGCGGGTTAGGTGTTGGTGACGCTATGAACGGCCCGTTTGATTATTTTCTCGCCTTTGGCAACAGCCTGGTGCCGCTAGCCTTCATGGAACTCTATCTGCGGGTGCAGGCAACTCAAAGTCATCGGGCATATTATGCCATGGCGGCGGCGCTGATCGTTTGCGCGCTGCTCACAATCGGCGGGAGTGCTGCTGCGTGGATGATTATGTGGGGCCCCTATATCTGAACTCGTCAGGCTTTAGCCACATTCCAAATTCTGTCTGGCAGGTGGTAAAGCTTTTTTGCGTGGTGGCAGGGACAGTGCTTCTTCTAAATGCGCCGCCAGCGAAAATACCAGACCTCGTGCCCTATGCGCCGCGCCTTGGCTTCATATCGGGTTTCGGGCCAACCGCTCGGCCGCGTCTGGAAGTCTGCTGCCTTCTCGCACAGCCAATCGAACTGGTGACGATGGCGCTGCATCACCATGAGCGCGTGGCGCAGATACACAGGATGATCGGTGCCGAAGCGAAACTCTCCGCCTGATTTCAGTTTTGCCGCGATAAGATCCACAGGACCTTCATTCATCATGCGCCGTTTGGCATGACGGGCCTTGGGCCAAGGGTCGGGATGCAGCAGATAGACAAAGCTAAGCGAGCCATCCGGCACACGCTGCAAGACATCAAGCGCATCTCCCATATGCAGCCTGACATTTCGTAACGCGCCGTCGCGGATATGAGTGAGTGCTTGCGCCACGCCGTTTACAAAAGGTTCGCAACCGATGAACCCATGATCGGGTAACAGGTCCGCGCGATGGGCCAAGTGCTCGCCGCCGCCAAACCCAATCTCGAAATGCATGGATCGCTGGTCACCAAAAAGCATTTGGCTATTAAGGTCGCCTTCGACTGGTACCGAAATTTGGGGCAGCAGTTGTTCGACCAGTTCGGTTTGCTCCGAACGTAACTTCTTGCCCTTAGACCGTCCATACAGGCGGTTCAGCGTGGTCGGGTCTCCGGGCTTGTTTGCAGTCATCGCAGCGCGATTACTCGATATGTTGGCAAATTCAAGTCGGAGAGCCGCCGCGATATGCTAAATATCTCGCTAAGCCTCGCTTAAAGCTAATTTATCCTTTGACGATTAAGCAGGCAGCATGGTTTCCGACACCATTTTCTTCTGGCTGTTGCCGATAATGTACGCCGTGTTTGCGGGCGTGTTTATCGCGATTGCCATAGCAGAGGGAAAGCAGGGGTGTGCGCGCAAAGGCGGGGCGGCGTTTGCTATCGCCGTGTTGGCGATCATCCTCGACACGCAACGGAGCCTGTTACCGTCATTGTTCTTTACGCTGGCTGTGCCGCTGCACTGGTTGGTCCTGATGTTGACCGCCGACGCGTTTCTCGCCCGGCATGGCGACCACACTCCCCGTAAACCGGCCGCTATACTTTTTGCAGTTGGTTTGGCCGTCAACCTGTGGGCCACCTTCATCGTCGACCGCGTCGATATTCGTGTTCCGAACGCAAGTATCGTTTGCATACTGATGATTTCTCTCGCGCTGCCGCGTTTTTTCAGGCCGGGAATGCGCCTTCTTGATCGGCTGACGGCTGGAGCCATTGTTGCGACCTGGCTGTCCTACATTATTCGTTTCGGCATCTATTTCACGATGGACCAATCGCAAGAATATGCTCAGGGCAGCCTGTGGTCGCAATATATGATGATGTTCTATTTTACGTCGGCAATCATTACGTTGGTGCTGGCGACGCTGCTGATCCTGACCATCACAGCGGATATCGTTGATCGCCATCATATGGCGACGACGATCGATCCGTTGACCGGTATTGCCAACCGGCGGGGCTATGAAAAAATGATTGAATTGCAGGGTAAGGGAACGCCGACAATTGGTGCCGTGATGATGATTGACCTAGATCGATTCAAAGCAATCAATGATGCACATGGTCATGCTGCAGGCGATGCGGCCTTGTCAGCGACGGCGCTGGCAATAGACAAGGCATGCCGTGGTTGGGGGACGGTCGCTCGGCTGGGCGGAGAGGAATTTGCCGTACTTGTTTTTGAGACGCATAGGTCTGCGAGCGTCGATTTTGCGCGGTTGTTGAACGCGGCAATACACTCGATACGGCTAGACGCACCAAGGGCTGATATATGCTTTACAGCGAGTATTGGCGTCGCATTATTGTTTGAAGGCGAAAGCGTCAGTTCGGCAATGCGGCGGGCTGACATGGCGCTCTACCAGGCAAAGAAGCAAGGACGCAACCGAGTGTTGCTTGCACCCCAAATCCTCGCAAACCCGGCTGCTCTGGCCGCAGCTTAGGTCAAGGCGGCCTTTAGCTGCTCTACAAGGTCGGTCCGCTCCCACGGAAAGAAATCACCCTCCGCCTTTCTGCCGAAATGGCCATAAGCAGCGGTCTTGCGGTAGATCGGCTTATTGAGGCCAAGGTGCGTGCGGATACCGCGCGGCGTGAGGTCGACGAGTGCCGGCAGAACGGTTTCGATTACATCGTCCCCGACAGTACCGGTGCCATGTGTGTCCACATAGAGCGACAGCGGCTTGGACACGCCGATGGCATAAGCCAACTGGATAGTGCAGCGCGTTGCCAGACCGGCCGCGACGATGTTCTTTGCGAGATAGCGTGTGATGTACGCGGCGGAGCGGTCGACCTTTGTTGGGTCTTTGCCAGAAAATGCGCCGCCACCATGTGGTGCGGCACCGCCGTAGGTATCC
>JBGSVG010000060.1:0-1985 GCA_041753095.1 Sphingorhabdus sp.
AACCTGCGGTCCGATACGTCTTTATCTGTCATTAGGCTGCGTTTAGGCGTGCGGTCAGGGTTTTGCCACCCCCTATCGGCAATAGGCCGAACCATCTTTCATCGATTGCGCCATGTCGAAATGGAAATGATTGGCGTGCGCACTATTATAATCAGGACCAAGCACAGTGCCGAAACGTTTGCATGCTGATTGGTGCAGGCGACGGAGAAATTCCTGTTCTGACTTAGCCCCGCGCCAGCCATTCAGTACCGACACCCGCCTGCCATCGCGCAGAACAAACGCCGAAATATCAATCGCATTGCCAAAGGCATGTTGCGACAATTTATCTGACCGTCCGCCGTTGATGTTGCGGCAGCTATAGGTGCCCATCGTCTCAATCCGGACGACGTCCGACCCCAGATATTGTTTTGCCGCAGGCCGAACCGCATGTTGCGCCCATGCCGTGAAATTGGCAGCAAGCGGACATGTCATTGCACCCAGATTGGTAGTCGGCGTACCAAAATCCATCAGCTTGATTGTGTCGATGGTACGGCAGCCGCCAGCGAAGCTCTGATTGGGTAGGGCGGCAAACCTTACCGATTTTGATTTCAGGTCATTCAGGCACATCCGCGCATCGGCGGTTTTGAACGCGTCGTTTGGACGGTGAGCGATTTGCTCATCGTTGCGCCCACCGCACGCTGCCAGAGCCAGCAGCGCAGCGGCAGTCGTTACGATTTTTCCAGCGCGTGAAGCCATCATCGCATTTTAGCGATTCGTGGTTAACAGGCCGTCAATTTTTTGACGCATGGCCGTCATTGGGCGTGTTGCGAACACCGGTCGGCGTTAAACCTATATGACAGACTTTGTTACAAAATCGGCGTTGCGCGAACAGCAATGCGAACCTATCAGCAATCCGTGTTGCGAATCATTCTTAACAACAAATATGTCTTCTGGGCTTTGCTGTCGATTCCGGCGGCGTTCATGCTGCGTGGCTATCTCAGCGGTGATACAATCGCGATGGATATGCTTCACCCGACTGGCGAGTGGTCCGCGCGTTTTATGATCATCGCGATGATATTGAGCCCGCTAGTCGCGATCCTTGGCCCCAAGCCGTGGCTCAATTGGATGGTTAAACGCCGCCGCGCGTTGGGCGTTGCCTCCTTTGTCTATGCGCTGCTCCATCTGGTTTTCTATATCATAGACATGGGCAATCTCGACGATATCCTTGCCGAGTTCTGGGCGCTTGGCATCTGGACCGGCTGGGCCGCGATGCTGCTGTTCGTGCCGCTCGCGATGACCAGCAACGATGCTTCGGTCCGCGCGTTAAAAGCCGGATGGAAGCGCCTGCAAAGATTGGTTTATCCCGCTGCCGTTCTGGTTCTCGTCCATTGGATATTCATCCATAACAATTTAGGTCCGGCGCTCGTCCACTTCATCCCGCTCGCGGCGTTGGTCGCCGCCCGATATTTCCTCGTCCCCAAACTAACCCCCAAAGGAGCATGAACATGCGTATTTTTTCAACCCTGATCCTCAGTGCCGCCGCAGCCGCTGCATTGGCCTCGGCACCCGCCTCTGCCACCGGCGTTATCACCTGCAAGGCAGGCCCAGAATCAGGCTGGAAAAGCCAGGAATTTTTGACCGCGAAGTTGACCAAAGAAGGCTGGACTGTCCGCAAATCGAAGGTCGATGGCGGCTGCTATGAAGTGTACGGCACGACCCCCGAAGGTGACCGCGTCGAAGCCTATTTCCACCCCGTTACGCTTGAAAAACTCTATGTCGGTCGCCGCGGCGAAGTATTGTTTCGCAAGGCCGGTTACTGAAGACAAAAAGCGATAGTCGTTGACAAAAACGGGGCCGCGCTTAAACGCGGCTCCGGGCCACGCGGTCCCAACGCCGCGCTGCTCTCTGCAAGGAGAAGCTTACATGACTATCAGTAAACCCGCCGTCAAACCGGCGCGTCCGTTCTTTTCTTCCGGTCCCTGCGCAAAGCCGCCAGGTTGGGAAGC
>JBGSVG010000061.1:0-4426 GCA_041753095.1 Sphingorhabdus sp.
TTCGATGTCGTTGTGCGGTCACGCGATGGTTCGCAGCGGACTATCGAAGGCATAGAGCTGCCAATGCCGGGTCGGCATAATGTGCAGAACGCGCTCGCTGCTATCGCAGTCGGCCTTGAAATGGGGATGAGCGACGAGGCCGTTGCGCATGGCTTTGACAAATTTGGTGGCGTCAAGCGCCGCTTCACCAAAGTAGGCGAAGTGGACGGCGTGACGATTATTGACGATTACGGTCACCATCCGGTTGAAATCCGCGCAGTGCTGTCGGCGGCTCGGGAAGGTGCTCAGGGGCGCGTAATTGCCGTGGCGCAGCCGCATCGCTTTACCCGCCTGCGCGACCATATGGATGATTTCCAGCAAGCCTTCAACGATGCCGATATGGTCTTTATCTCGCCGGTCTATCACGCTGGCGAAGCGCCGATTGAGGGTATAGATTCGGACGCTCTCGTAAATGGCATAAAGGCGCGTGGGCATCGTTCCGCCGCGACTGTATCGGATGCCAGCGACTTGGCACAGAAACTTGCTGACATTGTGCAGGACAAGGACATGGTTGTCTGCCTTGGCGCGGGGGACATTACCAAATGGGCGGCTGGCCTTGCCGATGCGATAAAGGCTGCGCGCGGATGAATGTGGCGACGATCCCGCAAGTTCAGGGCAAGCTGACGCCTGACGCACCGCTTGCGCCGCTGGTGTGGTTCAAATCGGGTGGTTTTGCTGAATGGCTGTTCGAGCCAAAGGATATTGCCGACTTGCAGGGTTTCTTAAGCGAACTCAATCCCGCCACGTCGGTCATGGCGCTTGGTTTAGGCTCAAACCTTATCGTTCGCGATGGCGGCGTTCCGGGGGTTGTCGTCCGATTAGGCAAGGCATTTGGTAAGGTTGAGCTGGCGAGCGATCTTGTTCTGAACTGCGGTGGCGGAGCGTCGGGGATTCTGGTATCTTCGACCGCACGCGACAATGGCATTGCGGGACTTGAATTCCTGCGTTCGATTCCGGGCACAGTCGGCGGCTTTGTGCGCATGAACGGTGGAGCCTATGGCGGCGAGGTGAAGGACATATTGGTCGATTGCGATGTCGTGATGCGCAATGGCCAAATGGAGACGCTTGCGGTTAGCGAATTGCATTATAGCTATCGCCACTCCGAATTGCCGGACGGCGCGATTGTAGTCGCCGCGCGCTTTCGCGGGAGGCCGGGTGAACCCGAATCTATCCAGGCCGAAATGGACCGCATCAGTGCTTCGCGGGAGGCATCGCAGCCGCTACGGTCGAAAACCGGCGGCTCTACGTTCAAAAATCCCGAGGGTCACAAGGCTTGGCAACTGGTCGATGAAGCCGGTTGCCGGGGTTTGCAAATCGGCGGCGCGCAGGTTTCGGAAAAGCACACGAATTTCCTGATCAACACCGGCGATGCAACCAGTGCCGATATCGAAGCACTCGGCGACGAGGTGCGTGCCCGCGTGAAGGCAAAATCTGGCATAGAGTTGCATTGGGAAATACAGCGCGTGGGGAAAAGTAAGTGACCGGTCAAATCCACGTCGCAGTACTAATGGGCGGTTGGTCCAACGAAAGGCCGGTGTCGCTGATGAGCGGCAATGGTGTTGCCGACGCACTCGAAAAAGGTGGCTACAAAGTCAGTCGTGTTGATATGGACCGCAACGTTGCGCAAGTGCTGGCTGGATTGCGCCCCGATGTCGTCTTCAACGCGCTGCACGGCGTTCCCGGGGAGGACGGCAGCGTGCAGGGAATGCTCGACTTGATGGGGATCAAATACACGCACAGCGGGATGGTGACGTCGGTGATCGCCATCGACAAGGAATTGACCAAGCAGCGACTGGTGCCCGCAGGTATTCCTATGCCCAAGGGAACGATTGTCGAAAGCGAGAGCCTTTACGTCGGCGATCCGTTGCCTCGGCCTTATGTTCTGAAGCCCATAAACGAGGGAAGTTCGGTGGGCGTCGCAATTGTCAAATCCGACAGCAATTATGGCAACCCGATTTCGCGTGACGCCAAAGGGCCGTGGCAGGAATTCGATACTCTGCTCGCCGAACCCTTTATCAAAGGGCGCGAACTTACTGTGGCGGTGTTGGGTGACAAAGCGCTGGCGGTCACCGAATTGAAACCCAAAAGCGGCTTCTATGATTTTGACGCCAAATATACTGATGGACTGACCGAGCACATCTGTCCGGCGCAAATCCCCGAAGATGTCGAGGCGTTCATGCTCGACACGGCGCTGAAGGCGCACCGTCTGCTCGGTTGCAAAGGCGCGTCGCGGACCGATTATCGGTGGGATGACGAACTAGGCCTGGACGGCATTTTTGTGCTTGAAACCAACACCCAGCCGGGCATGACCGCGCTTAGCCTTGTGCCCGAACAGGCGCGATATGTCGGTATTAGCTATGAGCAGCTGGTAGATATCATCGTAAAAGAGGCGCTGGCATAATGGCAACCGCCACCCGGAAGGCACCCGCTAAGCGAAGGGCAAAGGCACCGACGCCCCGTCAGAAGGTGCGCCAGATATCTTTGATCGACCGCCTGTTGCGTACATTGCCCTTTTCAGAAGAGGACATTCAGCGCGCGATAACATGGGTCGTGGTCGCAGCGTTGGCTGTGCTGGCATTGGCAGCGGCGCAATGGTTCGGACTGATTGCGGCGGCGCATCAGCAATATTCCGAACTCGCGGCGAAGGCTGGTTTTCAGGTGCAGCGGGTTGAAGTGACCGGCATGGAACGCGTCGATCAGCTGAAAGTCTATGAGCTGGTATTGGCCGAAAAGGACCGCGCCATGCCATTGGTTGACATAGACAAGGTGCGCGCTGACCTGCTTGAATATGGCTGGATCAAGGATGCGCGCGTGTCCCGGCGATTGCCCGACACGCTGGCTGTCGAAATCATCGAACGCAAACCCGCGGCGGTCTGGCAGCGCGACGGCAAATATTCGCTGATCGATGCAGAGGGCATCGTCCTGCAACATGTGAAAGCAACGGACGCTGGTGAGTTACCCGTTCTGAATGGTACCGACGCCAATCGCCATGCGGTCGCACTGAATGAACTTTTGGATAATGCCACTGCATTGAAGGCGCAGGTTACCGGAGCAAGCTGGATCGGCAATCGCCGCTGGGATTTGCGTTTTAAAACCGGGGAAACTTTGGCGCTACCGGAGGGCGAGCGGGCTGCTGCGGAAGCATTGCTGAACTTCGCACGCATGGATGGTATCCACCGCCTGCTCGGGCGCGACCTCATCCATTTCGACTTGCGCGACCCAGATCGCGCCTATTTCCGCAAGGCACCCAAAGCAGAGCCTGCGAAAGCCGAGAGTAATGAGGTCTCCGCAAAAGACGGAGGCAAGGACGTATGAAAGCCGCACGCGTTGAAAAACTGATCTCTGCCATTGATATTGGCTCCTCAAAGGTCTCTGCGTTGATTGCAGGGCAAACCGACAGCGGTGAACTCCTTGTATTAGGCACCGGCCAGCGCGAAAGCCGCGGCGTTACGCGTGGCTGTATTGCCGACATTGAGCAAGCCGAACTGTCGGTGCGCCATGCGGTTGAGCAAGCCGAGCGCATCGCCGGGATCAATATTGACCGCGTTTGGGTGGGAATGTCGTCGGGCGGACTCGACAGCTTGCTCGCGCCGGTGGAAATCGAGTTGGGCGGCGACCGGATCACACAGGATGATGTAGATCAGCTTTTGCAGGCGGGGCGCGCGAATATCCATACGGGCGGAAAGATGCCTCTTCATATCCAGCCCACTCTATATTCGCTGGATGGCGTCGGTGGCGTTGCCAATCCGGTGGGATTGCATGCCGACCGCTTGGGCGTCGATATTCATGTGGTGCTCGCTGACCAGTCCCCAGTACGCAATATCGACATGACTGCACGCGCAGCACATCTCGATGTCGAATCCGTTGTTGTTGCGCCGGTTGCAACGGGTCTGGCATGCCTGACGTCTGAAGAACGCGAACTCGGCGTTGCGCTTGTCGAATTTGGCGCGGCGGTAACCAACGTATCGGTTTTCATCGGCGGAATGCTGGTTGGGCTTGAAACCATCCAGAAAGGCGCATCGGACATCACCGACGACATCGCCTCAACCTTCGGCATCCGCCGGGCGCAGGCGGAGCGGTTGAAATGTTTCCACGGCTCTGCGCTCACCAGCCCGCGCGACCATCAGGAAATACTGGAAGTTGGACCCGACGAGAATGGTAATGAGGCTGGCGCACACACGCCTCGCATTACCAAGGCGCAATTGAATGCGGTGGTTTGCCAGCGCGTAGACGGCATTGTCACTGAAATAGGACAAGCGCTCAAAACCCTCGGCTTTAGCGGGCCGTCCAGTCACCAGATTGTGCTGACTGGCGGCGGCGCAGAATTGAAAGGTATCGCCGAGCATATGCAGGGCGCCCTCGGCAGGACAGTACGTATTGGTCGCCC
>JBGSVG010000062.1:0-3813 GCA_041753095.1 Sphingorhabdus sp.
TGCAAACGATAACGAAGCACTTGCTCTCGCAGCGTAATTTTGGGCCTCACGGTCTGAACTTACACTAAAAGAACGCGGCTGGACTGGCCGGGCAACAGAATAGTTACGGCGGCCCGGGGGGCGCCGAGCAACAGAAGCCCCTCACTCAAGCATTTTCAGGAAAGGTGGAAACCGGTTTTCCGTTTAAAAAATGCGTCAGCAATTACGCGCCGAGCAACAGAATCCCGGGACCTTTTCTGACATTTCCGTTTGCCCTGAGCCTGTCGAAGGACTGCGGCGCAGAAGTGCTTCGGCAAGCTCAGCACGAACGGGGACTGAGGTTCAATCCACCCCGAAGGCGCGTTGAAATTCGACGGCTTCGAGCATTTTGGCTGAGGCCATGAACACGGCGCCAGTGCACAAAACGAAAAACACTTTGCCGATAGTTCCGGGATATTGGATCATATATTCCTGCCCCCGCATCACGGCGCCCAAACCAAGCGCGTAGGTAATCAGGAAGACCTCTAATTTGGTCTTGATTGTGAACAGGCGAGCGATCTTTTTCATAGTTAAGAAAACAATCAGCAAAGCCCGTGCCAGTTCAGCAAATGCTTATCTCACGATGGTTAACGCAAGCGGCATTTGTAAAGGAAATCGACGGTCAGACCAGTTCCGCTAAACCGCAGGCTTCAAGCAGCGCAAGTCTCGCCAGTCGAACCTGCTCCACCAGCGCGGGGTCGGTCAGCTGATCAGGCGCGATTTCTTCGGGCCAATGCGCCGCAATCACCTCTGATATCCTGTCCAGTTTCCCCTCATCAGCCAGGAATCGAGCGTCAACCGTTGCGGGGTCAGCAACAACGCGAAGCCGAAGGCAAGCAGGGCCGCCGCCATTCGCCATTGATTGGCGCACATCAACAGGCACCAACTCGCGAATCGGCCCATTGCCCTCAACCATTTCGCTTAGCCATCTCCATACGCGGCTGTTGGACTGTGCCTCGCTCGGAAGAATCAGCGCCATTCCTCCGGTCGGCAGCGTCACCAATTGCGCGTTGAATAGGTAGCTTTGGATGGCATCGGCCAAACTCACCCGGTCGGCAGGAACAATGACAATCTCCGCCTCGGGCATCAGCCGCTTGATATCGGCGTAAGTTTGCTCGGGATATTCAAATGCCTGCTCATGTGTAAACAGCACCCGCTCATTGGCCACGGCGACGACATCATTGTGGAACGCGCCAGCGGCAATTGCGACTTCGGATTGCTGGACGAACAGGGTTTTGGTCGAGTCGAGCCGATGCGCCCGCGCAATCGCTTTGGAAGACTCGATATGTTGGCGCGCGGGGAAGGGGCCGCCTGCCTTGCCGTAAACAAATATCTCGATACCGGCCTCGCAGTGTGATGGACACAGCCGCATGAAGTTGGCCGCACCTTCGTCACCAAATGGCGGCGGCACGGGGCCATGAACAACGAAATTCTGTTTGTCGGCAAATGCCAGTTTCAATTGCGCCAGCGTACCGTGCCATTCATGGCTGCGATGCGGCATCGTGAGCAGGTTGGCTGCCGATAAGTGGCATTTGCCATCGTCGGTATCGGGCGCAGGTGAAACGGTCGCGGCATTCGCCGCCCACATCGCCGACGCCGAAAAAGCTGCTGCACGGATATGAGGCTCGGCACTGCCCATGTCGGTTGCAAGTCCAGTTAGCCAGTTCTTGTTTGGTCGGTCCAATGGCATGAAAAAGCCCTGAGCCAACCCCAGCCGCAGATTGGCGCGCATCTTCTCGACGCCTTGCAGCGCGGCTGCACGCGGCTGCGATGCTGCACCAGCATTGGTTGCAGACGCGATGTTACCCAGGCTCAAGCCCGCATAATTGTGGCTTGGGCCGATAATCCCGTCGAAATTGATTTCCCGAAGCAATGTCTACCACCTTGCCAGTTGCGTAAGAGTGTCACCGACAGTCAGCCCGAGGATCGCTGCGGTAACTTCATCGAGAGCTACGCCGCCATCGCGCGGCTCCGTCCAGCCATAGGCTGCTTTGAAACTGTGCATCCGGCCAATCGTGACGAGCATTTTTTCCCCGCCAATATGTTCACCAAGCCTTTCGCTGATTTCCGTAACAATGATATCCTGCGCGTCCCGCACACTTCGAATCTGGTCGGTCCGCGCGGTCATGGTAGGCCCGCCGTCAAAAATGTCGACATAGCTTTCCCATGCAAAACCTTCATTCTCCAGCATCCGCATCGCCGCGCGGCCTGAAGGATGCGGTATGCCGATGACGGCTTTTGCGCTTTCGGGCAGCATGGCGATGTATACCGGATGTTTGGGCATCAGGTCGGCAATGAACTGGTTGCCGAATTTGGCGTTGAATTCATCGGCTTCTTGGAAATTCATGCCAAAAAAGCGGCCGGCAACCCCGTCCCAAAAAGGCGACCCGCCTGCTTCGTCGATAACGCCGCGCAGTTCGGCGATCGTCCTGTCGGCAAAGCGCTGCCGGTGATTGCGGATGAAAAGATACCGTGTTCGCGCCAACAGCAACCCCAAACCGCCAGCCCGTTCTCCGGGATGAAGGAAGAGCCCGCCGACTTCGGTGGTGCCTTCCAGATCGGTCGACAGGTTCAGAATATCGGCGCGAAATGTCCGGCCGAGTTCTTCGCTATGCTGCGTCAGCGCGCCGATCCGGTAGCTGTAAAACGGCCATTTCTGCCCTACATTGCCGAATATCTGACATGTGCCGCGTACTTCGCCGGTCTTGGTATTCTGCAGGACGAATACATATAGGTCGTCAGCCACATCGTCGCCAATGCGGTCGAATCCTGCTGCCGATCGTTCCAGCTTGGCGGAAAGCGCGTTGCGGTCGGGCGGCAGGTTGGTGAACCCGCCACCGGTGCGCTTTGCCATTTCATAAATCGGTTGGAGATCGTCCGGATTTGCCGGACGGATAATGAACGTCATAATGCCCCTTTTGCCGCAATGCGCATGATGGTGAGCGCTGAGAGCTGCGCGCGCTCGACCAGACTTTCGGTGATGAGAAACTCGTCTGAACTGTGGATGCTGCCGCCACGCACGCCCATCGTATCGACGACAGGCACCCCGCAGGCAGCGATATTGTTGCCATCGCAAACGCCGCCGCTGGATTTCCAGGCGATGGGCAGGCCAAGTTCTGCGCCGCATTGTTTAACCAGCTCGAACAGCTTGGCCGCGCCTGCGTCAATCGGCTTGGGCGGTCGGCCAAAGCTGCCATGCAGATGCGAGGTTACGTCATGGTCGCGTTCTATATCTGCAATCAAGCGCCGCAAGTCGGCGTCGGTATCGGCAACAATCTGCGGCGTGCGCGGACGAAAATTCACCCGCAATATGGCATGATCCGGAACGACATTGTTCGGACTGCCGCCATCGATTTTGGCGGGGTTTACCGACAGTCCTTCGCGGGTCAGTGCTTTCAGGCGGAGTGCCAGATCTGCCGCTGCCAATAATGCGTTTCGACCATCTTGCGGGTTACGCCCTGCATGTGCGCTTCTGCCGGAGATTATTACGGAGAAATTGCCGCT
Organism: Sphingorhabdus sp.; assembly: GCA_041753095.1. Lineage (GTDB taxonomy): Bacteria > Pseudomonadota > Alphaproteobacteria > Sphingomonadales > Sphingomonadaceae > Sphingorhabdus_B. The sequence continues at coordinate 3,523 of JBGSVG010000062.1, forward strand.
ACCGCCGCGCTCGCCCGCTAATGTACCGTCTGGCAAGGCAGGTTCATATGTCAGCGCAGCCAGCTTGTTTTGTGCCAGTTTTGCTATCAAAGCTGCCGAAGAAGGCGAGCCGACCTCTTCATCGCTGTTGATGAGTACTTGATAACCGGTATTTCCAAACCCTGTCGCCGTCTCTGCAGCTTGCAGCGCGGCAAGCATGACGGCAATACCGCCCTTCATGTCGGCGACACCGGGACCGTTGAGCGTACCAGCGTCAAGCCAGTTTTGTTCCTGAAAGCTGTGGTCGGCTGG
>JBGSVG010000063.1:0-3973 GCA_041753095.1 Sphingorhabdus sp.
GCCCGTCAATCTTTGACATGCATCATTGCATCTGACTGGAAAAGCGCGGCAAAGCGTGGCATGGCATTTGACAAAAGGGGGACTGAATAGAAATATGGGCAGGATCCAGAAATCACCCCGTGCACAACAGGGCGGGGCAACAATCGCCGATGTCGCGCGGGTATCGGGCTTTTCGCCCATGACAGTCTCGCGTGTCATTAATGGCGAGAAAAACGTCAAGGATTCGACTCGTGATGCGGTGATGGCAGCGGTCGAGGAGCTGAATTACTCCCCCAACCTCGCCGCGCGTACGCTGGCAGGCGCGGAACAAATTCGAATTGCGATGCTCTATGGCAACCCTAGTTTTGCTTATTTAAGTCGGCTGCTGGTCGGTACACTTGAACAGGCGCGTAAAAGCCATGTTCAGCTGGTGATAGAACAATGTGACGAAGGGCAGGATATTCACGATGTCTTTGCCGACCTGATCGATAGTGGTGTCGATGGTATCGTTCTGTCACCGCCTTTGTGCGATTCGCCCAAGATGCTCGAATTGATTCAGAAAACCGATGTAACTTGCGTCGTCGTCGCCAACTGGTGCCCGCCAGGCAAAATGTCGGTCGTTCACATTGATGACGTTGAAGCCGCTGCGACGATGACGCGGCATATCATTTCGCTTGGGCATAAACGGATCGCTTTCGTCAAAGGCAACCCCGAACAGATGGCCAGCCCGCAACGACTGAAAGGGTTCGAAATGGCGATGGCCGAGGCTGGTTTGACGGTCGATCCGCAATTGGTGGTCGACGGCCTATTCACCTATCGCTCGGGTCTCGATGCGGCGGAAAAGCTACTCAATTTGCCCGAGCCGCCAACTGCGATTTTCGCCAGCAACGACGACATGGCCGCAGCCGCTATTACCGTTGCCCACCGGCGGCATATGGATGTGCCCAATGACCTGACCGTTTGCGGGTTCGACGACACTGACTTCGCGCTGTCGATTTGGCCGGAACTGACCACAATTCACCAGCCGATTGCTGATATGTCACGCACAGCTGTTGAATTATTGGTCGAACGCATCCGCGCCAAGCGAGCCGGACGTTCCACCCCTCGCGAGGATCGATTGCTCGACTTTACCTTTGTCCGGCGTGAATCGGATGCCCCGCCTGCCTCATGACGGCGCGTCGCCCGCGTAAAGCCCGACTACGGTGCCGGTAAACAGTAGCCCGTCATATTCGGTCGCCAATATACGCGCATCGGCTCCTGACAATATTGTTTCCCATTCGCCTTTGGCCTTCGTATAAGCGAATTCGGCAGAACCACCATTGATCGTGAACCTCAGCTTGATGCTTTGGCCAGATGGCAAGTCGAGAGGTCGCTCGAACAGTTTTGCCTCGATTTTGGGCGCGCCTTTTAGGCCTTTGGCTCCGACAACGAGCGTTGGACCCGATGCACGGCGTTCGACCCCGAAGAAAATCTGATGCCCTTCGTCGGCAATAGCGCTCAGTCCTGCTCGGCTCTGCACCGATGGACCGTACCGAACCTCGGTCGATATCGTTGCTTTGCGGTGGCGTTGGCGTTGGCCGATAAAGTTGTTGCCTTCGCCCTTTAAGGTTAGGCTTCCGGGCTTCTCGCTCAAGGTCAACCAATCGGACGCAATGGGCTTGCGCGAGAGCCATTGAGGGCCAAGCTTTTTACCATCAAAGCTTTCATTCCATTTCGACCAGTCCGACTTCTGGTTGGCGGAAGGCAGTTTCGGCTTGGGCAGCGTCAGCGGCACTGCTTCCCGCGGTGGCAATATGTCCGGCCATCCGTCCTTCCATGTCACCGGCAGCAAAAACGTCTCGCGGCCTAGATTGGTTAGATTGCGCACATACGGCCGCGTTGCCAAAAACACCGCCCAATAATCCTTGTTCGGCAATTGTACGAAATCAGCATGGCCAGTGGCGTACACTGGCAAGGGGCGTGCGGGGTCGAGATCGCGCTGAGTCATGATCGGGTTGCGCGGACCGGGCAGATAGGGCCCTGTGACCGATTTGCTGCGATAGATTGTCTGACGATGGTCGTCCGATGTCCCGCCTTCGGCAGCGGTTAGGTAATACCAGCCATCCTTCTTATAGATATGCGGCCCTTCGCTCCAGATCGGTTTTTCCGTTGGATTGACGCCGCGATCGACGACGACGGTGCGCGGGCCAACCACTTTGCGCTGCGCCAGATCATATTCCTGAATCCACAGCGCGCGGTGGCCGTCATATTGCGCAGGGCCATCGGGTTCGTCATTGTTGGTGATCCAAGCTCGGCCATCATCATCGAAAAACAGGTCAGGGTCGATGCCGGTGACCTTATCGAGCCAGATTGGTTTGCTCCATGGGCCCTTCGGATCTTTCGCAGTGATAATGAAATTGTCGCGGCACTCGATGCAGGTGGTAATGATGTAGAACAGGCCTTTGTGCCAGCGTATCGTTGGCGCAAAAATCCCCCGATTGATGCCGATTGACGACAATTTGAAGTCGTTGGTGCTTGTGATCGCGTTGCCGATCTGACGCCAATTAACGAGGTCGCGGCTGTGGTAAATCGGCAGGCCGGGGAACCAGGCGAACGAGGAATTCACCACATAATAATCTTTACCAACGCGCACTACGCTTGGGTCGGGCGCAAAGCCGGGCAGGATCGGATTGCGGAATTCATTTTTGCGCAAAGGCACCGCGTCTTCGGCGGGGTTGCTGCCTTCATATTGCATCCAGAGAAACTCGGCGCTGTTTTGCGGAGCAGCAAATGCGGATGAGGCAAACAATGCGGTCGCGGCAAGGAAAGCAGCTTTGATAATCATCGAATTTCCAATCCTGTTCATTAAATCTGTTCGGCTGCGATAGCGGTCATTGCAATTGTCGACCGGTAACTGCCGCCCGGCGGGATGACCGGCATAGCTGGCTCGTCATCTAGCCGGTTCAGCGCGTTGTTTATGTGCGGGACGGGTTCGAAGCAGAAGGCATCGCCGCCTTTTGGGATATAGACCACAGCCGCTGGCATATTTGATGTGATGACGAGACCAAGCGGCCGGTCCTGCCATATTATTCGCGCATCACCGTTCCACCCGCCATAGCAATGGTCGATGTCGTTTCCTTCGACGCGGTCGCCTTTCGAGAAGTCAAACGGCCCCGATGGCGTTTCGGAACTGGCTGGTAGCCCGTTGGCATCGGACGTAAAAACCTGCGCTGCTTCAAAGGCCAAAAAGGCACCTTGTTGATCGAAATAGGGGTGATGGCCGAACGCGAGCGGTGTTGGTTCGTTGCACAAATTGACGGCTTCCAACGCGATTTCAAGCTTGTCTTCGCGTAGTGTGATTGTCTGTGTGGCTGAGAATGGCCAGTGCCAGCGGCTGTCTGCCCTGTGCTCGAAACTTAAAACGCAGCGTGTCTCGGACTGTTCGAAAATCTTCCAGGGCATCTTCCAGCCAACGCCGTGGATGGCATGTGGCTCAGGGGCGAAGTTCGGATCGATCTCAACCTGCTCGCCCTCCCAATCGAATTTGCCTTCGGCAATTCGATTGGAAAATGGTACAAGCGGGAAGGACGCAAATTGAAGTGGATCATCAGTCTCTATTGCCGCGTCATCGGCCCTGCGGAGCATATCCTGTCCGTCTATGCCCCAGCTGACTATGCTGCCGCCGACATCGGGGCACAATGTGCACTCGGCTGCACCAGCCTTTAGCGTCACTAATTGCCGCATATTATTCGCTGCTCACCGCAATCGGGCCCGATGTGTTTAGCACGAAGATCTGTCCAACTTCAATGGCTTGCGCCGTCGTGCCGAAATGCAACGCGACCGCGCCTTTGCCTGCGGGAATGTTGGTCGACGCCTGCGTCTTCAATTGCAGCAATTTCCATGTCGGCCCCAGCGTCAGGACATTGTCGCCAAAGCCGGTGTAAGGTGCTTCGTTCAGCTGCACCCTAATGCCCATCTTGCTCGTGCCATCTGCCGTCCCGCCCGGCGCGGTTCG
>JBGSVG010000064.1:0-3722 GCA_041753095.1 Sphingorhabdus sp.
GCGAATAGTAGCAACGCCTTCTCCCAAGGCGAAACAAGCCTCGTTGATCATCGGCATCAGCACGCGATTCACGATGAAGCCAGGGGCGTCATTTGCGAACACCAGTTGCTTGCCTAGCGCTTCGCCATATTGGCGCACGACATCCACGGTGGCATCGCTGGTCGCAAGGCCGCGAATGACTTCGATCAACCCCATCACCGGCACCGGATTGAAGAATTGCACCCCGATAAAGCGCTTCGGATCTGGCGCGGCCTGCGCCAGTCGCGTGATCGGTATCGATGATGTGTTGGAAGCCAGCACCGCCTGATGGCCGAGTATTTTACCGACTTCGGCAAAAATCTTGCGCTTGATTTCCTCACGCTCCGTTGCAGCTTCGATTATCAGCCCTGCATCCGCCATAGGCTCATATGAAGCAACGGGCTCAATGCGCGATAACAGCGTGTCGGCCTCTTCACGCCCCATTTTTTCCTTGGTAACCAGCCTGTCGAGCGCCTTGGCAACACCCGCTTTACCCGCTTCGGCCTTTTCCAGATCGAGGTCGGAAAGATAGACATGATAGCCAGCCCCAGCGCTGACCTGCGCGATGCCAGCACCCATTTGTCCTGCTCCAATAACGCCGACCGCTTTCATATCTTGCTCCATTAAACATGAGATGGATTGCCCCTAGCGAAGCGAGCCCAAAAGCGCTAGCTTTCACCTATGCACAGGGGTTTGATTGCATTGATATCCGGGGCAGCAGCCTTATTGGCGGGTGCGGCGCATGCCGTCTCGCCCGGGAAAATTATAACCTTCAAGGACTGGACCGTCGGTTGCGATAACGGGCTTGGCTGTCAAGCCGCGGCGCTGATGACGGAGGAACGATCCGACGACTCCTTATCGATTGTGATGAACCGGCCCGCCGGAGCAAATGCACCCCTTAATATCGATCTGTCGGGCTTCACAGCCAAAGCCGACCGATATCGCGTTGTGATTGACGGCAAGATCGTCCGTACAGGGGCAATGAAGGTCGGCAGCACAACCGTAAAAGTTGTGGGTGTCGATGCCGTAAAGCTTGCACGATTTATGGCAAAGGGCAAAGCGTTGCGCGTGGTCGATGGAGGTGGAGCTGACTTGGGCACCGTGTCGTTATCAGGCATCGGAGCCGCGTTGCGCTATTTCGACGAGCAGCAAGGGCGCGCAGGTTCTAGAGGTGCAGTCATTGCCACCGGACCGAAAATGCCAATGGCCAAACGCGCGGTGTTGCCGGTTATTTCCGCGAAAAAAATAACGCCGACCAATGTTTTGCCCGACACCTCGGCACTAATTGCGCTTTCGGAAAACAGCCCTTGTGCCGCCCAGCGTTTCGGGTCGACCGAGGACACTGCCTACAGTTTGGGAATGGGGCCAAATGGTCCACAGGCGCTGGTATTTCTCAACTGCGGGTCGGGTGCATATAATTTTTCGTCGGGTGTATATGTTGGCCAGCGCAATGGCGCAGAAAAGTGGACGTTCGAGCCCGCAAAGTTCGATTATGCCGCCCCAGGCTCGGCGGAGGACAGAGATATCCCGATCCTAATCAATGCCGGCTGGAATGCTGGGACCCAAACAATCAGCAGCTATGCCAAAGGCCGGGGCTTGGGCGATTGCGGGTCTTCGGAAACTTACGTCTGGGATGGATCGATGTTCCGTCTGACCAGCGCCACAGCGATGACCGAATGTCGCGGCTCGCTTGACTGGATTCCGACATGGCGGGCTGAAGTCCGGCTAGTCAGCTAACGCTCGACGAAATACTGGCATTTCGCCGCAATCCAGCTTAAGCGCGCGGCAATGCTCACACATCGGCAGGAAGTCTGAAAATCTATGTCCGCCCCATTACGCATAGCCCTGGCAGGTCTTGGTACCGTCGGTACCGGTGTCATCCGTCTCATCGAGGAAAACAGCGCGTTGATCGCCCGACGCGCATGCCGTAAAATCGAGATTGTCGCAGTGACTGCGCGCGACAGGACCAAGGATCGCGGCGTCGACCTGTCGGGCTATCGCTGGGTCGACGACATGGGCGAACTGGCGACCGCGGGCGATGTCGATGTTGTCGTTGAATTGGTCGGTGGGTCGGACGGGCCAGCACTTACCCTGGCACGTGAGACGCTGGGCAATGCCCGGGCGCTGGTTACCGCTAACAAGGCGATGATCGCACATCACGGCGCCGAGCTCGCATCGCTTGCCGAAGACAATAACGCAGCACTGAAATTTGAAGCCGCGGTTGCGGGCGGCATTCCGGTCATTCAGGGGCTTCGTGATGGCGCGGCGGCCAATCGGATCGACCGTGTATATGGCATCCTCAACGGCACCTGCAATTTCATATTGTCGACAATGGAAAAAGAGGGCTTGGATTTTGCCGCCGTTTTAGCGGATGCTCAGGCAAAGGGTTTTGCCGAGGCCGACCCGTCGTTCGATATCGACGGAATCGATGCCGCACACAAGCTGTCGATCCTTGCCTCGCTGAGCTTTGGTTCCAGAATTGATTTCGGCGGCGTGGAAGCGCGGGGGATTCGCAAAATCCTCGCTGCAGACATCGCGCAGGCCAAAGCACTGGGATATCGCATCCGGCTTATCGGGTTGGCCGAAATCGACGGCGAGAATGGATCCGCAACAATTTTCCAGCGCGTCCAGCCCTGCCTCGTGCCGCTTGTACATCCACTTGCGCACGTGACAGGTGCAACCAACGCGGTGGTCGCCGAAGGCAATTTCTCCGGCCGCTTGCTGTTTCAGGGTGCGGGCGCGGGCGACAAACCCACCGCCTCAGCGGTCGTCGCTGACCTGGTCGATATCGCGCGCAAGGAAACCGGTCCGGCATTTTCGATGCCGTCAGCAGAGCTCGAAACGCTGCCCCGTGCGGCGTCAGCTCATCGCATTGGCAAGACCTATTTGCGGATGGTGGTCGCCGACCGCGTTGGCGTGCTCGCCGAAATCACCGCAGCAATGCGCGATGCTGGCCTTTCGATTGAAAGCCTGATCCAGACCGAGGCCAGCAACGATGGCACTGCGCTGATCGCGATGGTCACGCATGAAGGCCCCGAACAGGCGATCAACGATACGCTGAAAACACTTGCGACCTCGGATAGCCTGCTCGGCGAGCCGATGGTCATGCATATATTGGGTGAATGATCAGGGCGGCGCGTTTTCGCCGTCGGTGACGATCATGTCGGGTTCGGGTAGACCCTTTAACACCTCTTCAAGCGGAATAGCCGGCGGAGGGACATAGCCAAATCCAATCCCCACGCCCGGCATATAAATCTTGCACATGCTGTCTGTCGGTAAGCAAGCGGCAGCACGCTTGGTCGAAATCGCCTCGCCACGACGGATGCGGTTTTCATCAGGTGGGCCGCGATCGGTGAAGATGCGTTGGCTTTTATTGTCAGGATTTTCTCCGCAAACAACAATGTCGCCATTCTGCGGATATTTGACGCAACCCTCGGCGTCGACCGCGACCAGTCGCCGCGCTCTTTCGATTTGCGCAGCGATTTCAGCGTCGCTCGCTGACTGTGCCGAAGCACCAGCAGCCGAAAGCGCAATGGCAGCGACAAGCAATCTCGACATTTGGCAACACCTTCCCTATCGGGGTCCGCAATACCGACCCACCTGCCCCCAAAGCCGAGCGTTCTTCCCCAGAAACTCGATATTTCAGATAGCTAGGAAAAAGACATGACCGCAGCAAGCCAGATTCTTGACCGGGTACTTGTTCT
>JBGSVG010000065.1:0-7672 GCA_041753095.1 Sphingorhabdus sp.
CTTTTACGACTGGGGCGAAGGTGCAGCGCGACTTGTCACGAGCTGGCAGCATACAGAAGCCGACGTTACCCCGCTCGCAAAAGCGATAGCCGCACTGTGAGTCAATCCGACGTTGCGATGACCCCCGAACCGGGGCTGCTGGCGCCGCGCGTGCTGGTGCCGTTCCTGATTGTATCGCTGATCTGGGGATCGACATGGCTGGTGATCCGCGATCAACTCGGAGCCGTCCCGTCAAGCTGGTCAGTGACCTATCGTTTCGCGGTGGCTGCGGTTGGCATGATTTTCCTCGCGCTTGTGATGCGCCAGCCGCTGAAGATCGACCGTGCGATGGTAGGCTGGACGATGCTGCTCGGCGTCATGCAGTTCGCGCTCAATTTCAATCTGGTTTACGCCGCCGAACATCATATCACATCAGGGTTGGTTGCGGTGATCTTTGCACTGCTGATTGTGCCCAATGCCTTGTTGGCGAAATGGTGGTTGGGGCGACCGATTGGCATGGCGTTCATCCTCGGGTCCGCAATTGCGGCATGCGGCGTGGCGTTGCTGATGATCCAGGAATATCGCGCTGCACCGGTGGGCGGCGAAGAAGTCCTATTGGGGCTGATGCTAACGCTGTGCGGCGTGGCTTCGGCTTCGGTATCGAACGTGCTGCAGGTGACGCCGAAAATCGCGCGCGTTCCGACCATTACGATCCTTGCGTGGTCGATGCTCTGGGGCAGCCTCGCCAACGCAATATTCGCTTTTGCAGTCTATGGTCCGCCGGTCATCGACCCGCGTCCAGCCTATCTCGGCGGCGTGCTCTATCTTGGTATTATCGGTTCAGTGGTGACCTTCCCATTATACTTCCGCCTGATCCGTGACATCGGGCCTGGTAAGGCAGCTTATACCGGCGTACTGATCCCCGTCATCGCGATGATATTGTCGACGATATTCGAGGGCTATAGCTGGTCGGTGCTCGCTTTGGGCGGCGGCGCGCTTGCGATGATCGGCCTTGTCGTCGCCATGCAGGCGCGCAAAGCTTAGGACTCGCCAAGCATATAGACTCGCGTTAGTCTCGCTCCAAAATATAGGGAGAGAGCCATGGAGCAACTGAGCGGGCAGGACGCGAGTTTCGTCTATCTGGAAACGCCGACGACACCGATGCATATCGGTTCGGTCGGGATTTACGACCCCTCCACCGCGCCAAATGGCTTCGTCCGCTTCAAGGATATCCTCCGCCACGTCGAAAGTCGTTTGGACAAGGCGCGCAGCTTTCGCCAGAAACTGGTTCGCGTGCCGTTTGACCTCGATCATCCCTATTGGGTTGAAGACGCCAGTTTCGACATCGAATATCATATTCGCCATCTGGCATTGCCTCAGCCAGGCGATTGGCGGCAATTGTGCATCCAGGTTGCGCGGCTGCAAGCGCGGCCGATGGACCTTTCGCGACCGTTGTGGGAATTCAACATCATCGAGGGCCTCGACAATATCCCGGGCATTCCAAAAGGCAGCTTCGCGCTGATGGCCAAGGTCCATCACGCAGCCATCGACGGCATGTCGGGCGTCGAACTGAGTGCGGCGGTGCATGATATCGAGCCCAAGGCGGTCGAGGAAAATGTTAAGTCGGACTGGAAGCCCGAGTCAGATCCTGCGCTGGGCGAAATGCTGTTCCGGACATGGCTCAATTCGGTGAAACAGCCAGTGCAGTTCGCAAAGACGCTGGCAAACACGATTCCGGGCGTCGCGCGGCTAGGCAAGGAAATCGCAGGCGGCGATGTGTCCTTGAAGAACACAAAAATGGCGCCGCAGACGAAGTTGAACGGCAAGGTGTCATCGCACCGCGTCTGGGACGGCGCGGTGTTCCAGCTTGCGGACATTCGCAAGATCAAAGACCGACTCGGAGGCGCAACGGTCAACGATGTAATCCTGACGATCATTGGCGGGGGTTTACGCAAATATCTTGCGAAACATGACGACCTTCCCAAGCAAAGCCTGTCGGCGATGGCGCCGATTTCGGTGCGGGCAGAAGGCGAGAAGGATGCGCTTGGCAATCTTGTCTCTGCAATGGTGGTGCCACTGGGAACGCATATCGAAGATCCGGCGGAGCGTTTGCGCTTCATTCACAAGGAAACAAAAAATTCGAAGGCGATGACCAATGCCGTCGGCGCGCGAACCTTAACCGATTATAGCCAGTTCATGCCTGCCGCGCTCGCTGGGTTGGCGGCGAGGCTGTACACGCGGCTTGGCGTGTCAAACCTGCACTCGCCAGTATTCAATGTAGTCGCCACAAATGTCCCTGGCCCACGCGTGCCGCTCTATTTTGCGGGCGCAAAGATGGTGCGGATGATGGGTACCGGGCCGGTATTCGACGGCATGGGGATGATCAACGCGATTTACAGTTACGGCACCGAAATCGCGATCGCGTTCACCGCCGACCGCGACATGGTACCCGATCCGGCGGTTTACGCAGCAGCGTTGCAGGAGGCGTTCGATGAGTTGCTGAAAGCCGACATGAGCGCGCCTGCATCCAAAACTAAAGCGGCTCCTGCCAAAAAGACAAAAGCCGCCAAGACGAAAAAATCAGGCTAAAATCAATGCCCCGATGAGGGGTAGACCAACGCCCGCGCGCCGCTGCGCTCGAACGGCTTCCAGTCGTTTTCGGCCAGCGCCAGCCGGTCAGCAATCGCCCACATGACGGCAGGATTTGCTCCCAATCCGCAATGGCTGCCGCGCACTTCAATATTATCAGTGGTCTTGGCCTTGGGCTCGCGTGAATTTTGCCACGCGACAATACCGTCATTCTTTGAGAAGATGGCCGTCGATGGCACCGGCGGCACATTATGCGCCTCGGCCATTTGTTCGGTGATCTTCGGATCGTCGATCTTTTGCCCGTTGATATATTGATAAGCGCGCCACGCATTGGTCGATTTGGGGCTGCCGGTAATCGGCGAACCGAGCGAAATGACCTGACGGACCAAATCGGGCCGACGGCGCGACAACATACGCGCGAAGGCTCCTCCCAGCGACCAGCCGATCAGGCTGACCTTCTTTCCGGTTTTGGCATGTATTTCATCAAGCCGCGCAATCATCTTTTCGCCTTCGGGACCAATCGCCCGTTGCCCCAGATTGCGGCCGAGATCCCATTGATACGGATCATAACCAAGTTTTTCGAGGTAACGGTACAGCGGCTTCATCGATGTCTCACCAGCCATAAAACCGGGGAGCAACATCACCGGATGCCCGTCGCCTTTTGGTGCCTGCAGCAACAACGGAGCGGCCCACGGGAGCGAACCTGCCTCAAGCAATGCGCGCGGCAATTCAGTCAGCGCGAGCAACAAGGAAGGCGATTTTATATGACCTGAGTGGTCGGCGGCGATTGATGCCAAAATAGTTCTCCAGAAATCATCTAAACATCGGTCTGTTGCCGATTTAACCCGAAGGCTAGGCCCGATGTTCCGAATCCGTCAATCGCTTCTTTTGCTTTCCGTTACGGAAATCGCCGCAAGTCCCTGTTTGTAATTGAAATAAGTTGGCTTCCAGCCAAGCAATCTCTTGGCTTTCAGGTTCGATACCCGCCGGTTTTCGGCATAAAAGCCGCGCGCCATCGGCGAAAGACCAGCTTCATCGATTGAGCGTAATGGCGGCCATTCGGTGCCCAAAAGGTCGCATGCATGTTCGATAACTGCGTTTTGGGATGTAGGTTCATCGTCGGCGATATTGAATGCACCTGCCGGTCCGGTGAATGATGCGATGACTGCCGAAACAATGTCATCGACGTGGATGCGGCTAAAAACCTGATCGGGCAAATCGATCCGGTGCGCCTTGCCGTCGTGAACGCGGTCAAGCGCCGAACGGCCGGGTCCGTAAATCCCCGGCAGACGGAATACACGGACATCGTTGCGAAGCCCCTGCCAAGCGAGGTCAGCTTCCGCCCGTGCCGTTCGCCGTCCTTCTCCCACAGCTGCGCTTTCATCCACCCACGCGCCTCCGGTATCGCCATAGACGCCCGTTGAAGAGAGATAGCCTATCCACCCTGCCCTGCTTGCGACCAGAGCATCGCCATAAGCCATCAACACGGGATCGCCGCCCTCAGACATTGGTGGCACGCTCGATAGGATATGCGTCGCGCTATCAAGTGCCGACAACACAGCGTGCCGATCGTCTAATGCGACCGCATCGCCGCCGCTCATCCGGCGGGTGCCAGTGACTTGCCAGCCCTTCCCGCGCAACGCATCGGCCAGCCGCGATGCGGTGTAACCCATTCCGAAAATCAGCATATGACCATTCATGCAGGCTGGTTCGCAATGTAATGGCTTGCCGTCAAGCGCGGCAGTTGCGATGGTTGTCACAGGGAGAAGCCAAGCGAATGTCGGTCGAAGTTATCAAGTCAAAAATCCTGGGCAATATGCCGCATGGCTTTCTCGGGCGCGTTGGGGGCATATCGACCGGAATTTATTCAGGGCTGAATGTTGGACTTGGCTCTGACGACGAGCGCGAGGCAGTCATCGAAAACCGCCGCCGTGCCGTCGATGCGGTACTCCCGGGAGCCGCCTTGGCGCGTGTTTATCAGTACCACTCGCCTGATGTCGTAACGATTGTCGCTCCCGGTGATGAGGCGGAGCCTCCAAAAGGCGACGCGATGGTCACCGACCAGCCCGGAATCCTGCTCGGTATCGTAACCGCAGACTGCGTGCCGGTGTTATTTGCCGATAGCCAAGCTGGCGTGGTCGGCGCCGCACATGCCGGTTGGAAAGGGGCAATTGGCGGCGTCACGGACAACGCCCTTAGCGCGATGGAAGCGCTTGGTGCTGACCGAAACCGCATAACATGTGCCATCGGTCCTTGCATCGCGCAGAAAAGCTATGAGGTGGATGAAGGCTTTTTCCGGCGCTTTGCCGATGACGCCGATGCAAACGAGCGGTTTTTCAGCAATGGGAAGCCGGGACATTATCAGTTCGATATCGAAGGCTATGTCGCGGCAAGGTTGGCAGCCGCTGGGATCGGGAAGGTGGAATGTCTCGGTGAGGACACGTACAGCCAGCCCGTCCGCTTTTTCAGCTATCGGCGCAGCTGCCACCTCGGCGAGCCCGGCTATGGACGGCAGATTTCGTTGATCGGCCTGTCCGAATGAACGCAGCGCGGGTTGGTTTCTGGGGTGGATTGGCAGTATTCACTGCAATGCTGTTGGCTCCTGCGCCTTCGGGTATGGAAACTTCCGCATGGCATGTCGCGGCGCTAACCATATTGATGGCGACTTGGTGGATGACGCAGGCGCTTCCGCTTACCGTTACCGCTTTGATACCCTTTCTCGCACTGCCGCTGATGAACATCATGACCGCTCAGGATGTGGCAAAGGAATATTATTCGCCCATTCTCTTCCTGATATTGGGCGGCGCGTTTATTGCGCTGACTATAGAGCGTACCGGCATGCACCGGCGGGTCGCACTCGCAATCCTCAGCAAGTCGGGAAATAGCGTCCGGGGGTTGATGATTGCCTTCATGGGTTCAACGGCTTTGCTCAGCACGATCATGTCGAACACGTCGATTGCGCTCATAATGGTTCCGATTGCGGTAGCCGTACTGGCCGCAGGCGGGGTCAAGGAAGGTGAAACCGACGGATTGCCCGGTGCGCTCATCATGGGTGTTGCCTTTGCGGCCACCATTGGCGGTCTTGGCACGATAGTCGGTTCGCCGACCAACGCTATTGCCGTCGGCTTGGTTGAGAAACAGCTGGGCATCCAGATTAGTTTTGTTACCTGGATGGTTTATGGCATGCCCATCGTCATAATCGGCGTGCCGCTCTGCGCGTTCATTCTCATGCGCGTGCAAAATGTAACTGCAGGCAGTTTCGACCTGAACGCCGCGCGCGCGGCGATTGGCAAACCGCACCCGATGTCCATCGCAGAACGCCGGCTCGTACCGATCATCCTGCTAGTGATTACCGCGTGGATTGCCCAGCCGTTGATCGAACCGTTGTTTCCCAAAGGCGGCATCACGGACGGAAGTATCGCCATTGCCGCGTCGCTGTTCTTGTTTCTGGTACCTGACGGCACGGGGCGGCCATTGTTGATATGGAAAGAGGCCGACCGCGCACCTTGGGGCGTCATCATGATGTTCGGCGGTGGCCTTGCGTTGGCAGCCGGAATAACCGAGTCAGGCCTTGCTGCTTGGCTTGGCGAAGCGTTGAAACCGCTGGCCGCGGTGCATCCAATCATCATCGCTTTGGCGCTGACCGCTCTAGTCATCCTCATCACCGAATTTGCCAGCAATGTTGCTACCGCCAGCGGCGTGTTGCCGGTGGTCGCGGGCCTCGTCGCCGCAACCGGCGCAGATCCGTGGCTGATGGCAATGGCAGCGTCGATGGCGGCAAGCTGGGGCTTCATGATTCCATCGGGCACTGGGCCGAATGCCATTGCATGGGCGAGTGGCCACATCGCTTTGCCGAATATGGTGAAGGCCGGGTTCCTGCTGGATTTGGCAGGAATACCGCTGATTGTCGGTGTAATCTGGCTCGTTGGGCAGTTGGCGACGACGTAATTTAGTTTCAATTGAAACGAATAATGTTATGTTGTGGGTAATAGGAGATTCCCATGACCGACACCCCCGCCCCCGTCCGCTATAAACCGAAACCACATGTCGAAACCATCGGCGGACGCGCGTTAAAGCCTTCGACGCTGATGATGGGGCATGGTTACGACCCGACTTTATCTGAAGGCGCGCTGAAGCCGCCGATCTTTTTGACATCCACTTTCGCCTTTGAAAGCGCGCAGGCGGGCAAGACATTTTTTGAACATATCACCGGCAAGCGCACAGGCCCGGCCGAGGGGCTGGTATACGGGCGCTTTAACGGACCTAATCAGGAAATACTCGAAGACCGGCTGGCCGTATGGGACGGCGCGGATGACGCTTTGGTTTTCTCCAGCGGCATGTCGGCGATTTCGACTTTGCTATTGGCGCTGGTCAGCCAGAATGACGTAATCGTCCATTCGGGGCCGCTTTATGCCGCGACCGAAACACTGATCGCTCGAATATTATCGCGATTTGGCATCCACTATTTCGACTTTCCGGCAGGCGCAACGCGCGAAGAAATCGACGCGGTTCTGGATCGCGCCAAAGCCAAAGCCAAGGAGACCGGCGGCAAAGTTGCGCTCGTTTATCTGGAAAGTCCCGCCAACCCGACCAACGCCTTAGTCGATGTCGAGGCAGTACGGGCGGCGCGCGATGCTGCATTTACTGGTGAGCAGAAACCCGCCATTGCCATAGATAACACTTTCCTCGGACCGTTGTGGCAACAACCCATCAAACAAGGTGCGGAACTGGTGATTTACAGCCTGACCAAATATGCAGGCGGACATTCTGATCTGGTCGCAGGCGGCGTCTGCGGTGACCAGCCTTTGATCGACATCATCCGTCCGATGCGCAATGTCATCGGCACGATCTGCGATCCCAACACGGCGTGGATGCTGCTGAGAAGTCTCGAAACACTCGAATTGCGCATGTCCCGCGCGGGCGAAAATGCGGCGAAGGTGTGCGCTTTTCTGAAAGCCCACCAAAAGGTCGAAGGACTGGGATATCTAGGCGATATTGCCGATCCGCGGCAGCAGGATATCTACAACCGTCATTGCACCGGCGCTGGCTCGACCTTCTCGGTATTCATCAAGGGCGGCGAGGCCGAGAGCTTCCGGTTCCTCGA
>JBGSVG010000066.1:0-12593 GCA_041753095.1 Sphingorhabdus sp.
TTCCGCTGTCTGACGTCCGGTTCCCCAACTCGGCCCGAAGGCCTTGTTGGTTCGCCTTGGTACTGTGGGTATCCCTATCCGGCGTTGCTTCTCTTGCGATTAGCCGCACTTGATATTCGTTGTCTTTGTACCCACCGCCTCTGCCACATTTCCCTGTCTTGCGACCGGTCTGCCTGCTGATTTGGTGACCTGACATTAGAACCATTCCGCTCCGCTTTCCCGTTTCCGTTCCAGCTTTGCATCGTGGCGGTCCTGCCCGATGACTTAAAGTTGTCATGAAAAACGAGTCGCGCAAACACAAAAATGTAAAGTTATCCACAGGCGGAGCGGTTTGCGGTGGACAAGTTGGCGCACAAGTTTCGACCATAAACGAATACGGCCCCCACGCTGTGCATGGAGGCCGTTCGATTCAACCGGGGGCGAGGGAGAGAGGAGGAGAGTGCCGCCCGGCCAAAGTGCGTTTCGGCAATTGCTTGCCGTTGAGTTCCAAATAGTCAGGCGATGCTTTTGCTGCAATTGCGAAAACAATGGAGCTAGTTGCATGTTTTGCAACTAGCTCCATTTCGTAGCGGAATGCATGCTTTGCATTCGAAGGTAGCTTGGAAATTATGCTTATGGCGCGATTCCATTGCCCGGAAGCGACGCGTTGACGATCCCGCCGTCGCACGCGATTGTTTCACCGACAATATAATCACCTGCCCGCGCCGCTAAGAAAATCGCGAGTCCTGCCATATCCTCAGGCGTACCGATTCGCGGGAACGGGATATTTTTGGCTACCGCATCGGCATGATCGCGCGCCGCTTTGTTCATGTCGGACTGGAATGCGCCCGGCGCGATGCCGCTGACCAGGATATTGTCTTTCACCAGCTCCGCCGCCAGCCGCCGGGTCAAATGGATCACCGCAGCTTTCGACGCCTGATAGCTGTAGGTCTGCCAAGGGTTGATCTTCATCCCGTCAATCGACGCGATGTTGATGACCTTGCCCGGGCGCTCAAAGCTAGCGGCAGCCTTCAACTGCGGGTGCATTGCCTGCGTGAGGAAAAACAGCGATTTGACGTTGAGGTCCATCACCCGGTCCCAGCCGGCCTCGGGGAACTGACCGAAGTCAGCGCCCCATGCAGCGCCCGCGTTATTCACGAGAATGTCGACCTTCTCCTCGCGCTCGGCGATTTGCGCGGCGAGCGACAGGCAGCCATCGACTGTCGACAGGTCACACGGCAAGCCGATGACTTGGTCGCCGAGTTCAGCCACGGTTTCCTCGATCTGGTCGACCTTGCGCGCGCTGATGTATACTCTGGCCGCACCGGCAGCGAGATAGCCCTCGACAATCATCTTGCCGATCCCGCGCGAGCCGCCGGTAACGACGGCGACGCGGCCGTTGAGGTTAAATAGTGAATTCAGTTCCATTGGGGGTATCCTCTCAATAACCGTTCATTGTCGCGACGCGGTCGGCGTGGAAATAGGCGTCGCCGAAAAACTCGTTCAGGCTCCGGTCGCGTTTCATATACAGGCCGATGTCATATTCGTCGGTCATGCCGATGCCGCCATGCATCTGCACGCCTTCGCGGACGGCCAAGTTGCAGGCAAGCCCAGCTTTGGCTTTGGCCGCCGCAACATAGAGCTCGGCCTTGGCATGCCCTTCATCAAGCAGCGATTGTGCCTTGAGCACAATCGAGCGCGCGCCTTCCATTTCGCCGTAGAGATGCGCGGCGCGGTGTTGCAGCGCTTGGAATTCTCCAATGACGCGGTCGAACTGCTTGCGGGTTTTGAGATAGTCGAAAGTAATTTCCATCGCGCCAGTGCCAACGCCGACCATTTCCGCCGCCGCGCCAACGCGTCCGGCGTCGAGCATCTTGCTGAGCACCGCCCAGCCGCCATCGACCTCACCGATAACCGCGTCAGCATCGAGCTGAACGCCATCGAGCGTGACATGTGCCGCCATCGCCGAGTCGACCAGCCGCGCGGCCTCCATTGACATTCCAGCTGCATCCTTTTCGACCGCAAACAGCGTCAGACCATCGGTTTCGCCCGGCGCACCGGCGGTGCGCGCTGCGACAATCAGCATATCCGACGATGTGCCCTGCACGACGAACTGCTTATGCCCCGACAGCTTGAAACCGTTGCCGCTGCGTTCGGCCTTACAGGCAATTTTCTCGGGCCGATGTTTGACGCCTTCATCGATGGCTAAACCGATGACGGTTTCGCCCGCCAAGATACCGGGAAACCAGCGCTCACGCATCGCCTTGTCGGCAAGCTTCAGCGCCTCGACCGCTGCGACCGAGGTCGTCAGGAACGGCGAAGGAGACAGGTTGCGGCCAATTTCTTCGAGCACAATGCCTGCCTCGATGTGGCCCATCCCCATACCGCCATCGGCTTCGGGGATCAGGATGCCGGTGAAGCCCATCTCGGCGAACTGCTTCCACAGTCCGTGCGAAAAACCGTCCTTGCACTCCATATCGCGATATTTGCGGAAATGCGTTGTCGGCGCTTCCGACTTCATGAAGTCGCGCGCGCTGTCGCGGAGCATGGCTTGGTCGTCGTTGAGTGTCATCGCCATGATTAAGCTCCCGGCATTTCAAGGATGCGTTTCGATACGACGTTGAGCATCACCTCACTGGTGCCGCCCTCAATCGAATTGGCTTTGGTCCGAAGCCAATTGCGCGCTTTCGATCCACCATTGGAACGCTCGCTATCCCATTCGAGCGCCTGAGAGCCGCCAATCGACATCACCAGTTCGTTGCGTTTCTTGTTCAATTCGGTGCCGACATATTTCATCAGGTTCGAATAGGCAGGATGCGCCTTGCCCGTTTTCCATTCGTCCATGAAACGTTCGCCATGTGCGCGGAAGGTCAGGTTTTCGACATCGAACAACGCCATCTGCGCGCGCAGCACCGGTTCCTCTGACAACACCGCCTTCATCGCGGCACCAATCGACGTCACGCCGCCGTCGCCGCCCATGCCCGAGATCATTTCGCGCTCATGGCCGAGCAGATATTTCGCGACGTCCCAGCCGCGGTTCAATTCGCCGACAATCTGGTGCTTCGGAACGACGACATTGTCGAAAAAGGTTTCGCAGAATGGCGAATTGCCCGAAATCAGCTTGATTGGCTTGGTCGACACACCGGGCGTTTCCATGTCGAACAACAGGAAGCTGATGCCCTGATATTTGTTGGTCTTGTCGGTGCGGACGAGGCAGAAAATCCAGTCGGCCTGATCGGCGTAGCTGGTCCAGATTTTTTGCCCGTTGACCACCCAATGGTCGCCCTTGTCTTCGCCAAAGGTCTGCATCGAGACAAGGTCGCTGCCCGCGCCGGGTTCGGAATAGCCCTGACACCAGCGAATTTCACCGCGCGCGATCTGGTTCAGATAATGCACCTTTTGCTCTTCGGTGCCGAATTTCAGCAGCGCCGGGCCAAGCATCCAGATGCCGAAGCTGTTAAGCGGTGACCGGCAACCGAGCTTTGCCATTTCCTGACGAAGCACCTTGGTCTCCTGTGGGCTGAGGCCAGCACCGCCATAAGCTTTCGGCCAATCGGGCACAGTATAGCCTTTGGCCGCACACCGCTCCATCCAGACCTTCTGTGCCTCGCTTTGGAACACGAAATTGCGTCCGCCCCAGCAGACGTCTTCGTCGCCTTTTACCGGCGTGCGCATTTCGGGCGGGCAGTTTTCTTCGAGCCAAGCGCGCGCTTCGGCGCGGAATGTTTCAAGGTCGGACATGACGCTCTCCTATTTAATTGCTTGGCTAAATTTTGGGCTGGCGCGCGGCGAAACGCAAGCGCTTATCGGCAGGCAATGCATGCCGTAACGTCAAAGCGCTGCCGATTGACAGCAAGGGCCGCAGCCCTAGCATAGTCACAGGAACCAGGAGCCTTCCACCCATGCGATTCGCCGTAAAACCGACATTGCCAGCGGCATGATCGAGCCAATGCGCCTTCCCCGTTCGCTCAAAATCTTTCACGGGCTGGGCTCGGTTGCCTACGGCATCAAGGATAATGGTTTCTCGGTTTTCCTTCTGATTTTCTATAATCAGGTCATGGGGCTGGATGCCGGAGTGGTCGGCGCCGTCATTATGGCGGCGCTCATATTTGATGCTTTTGCCGACCCGATCATCGGTGAACTCAGCGACCGGACGCAAAGCAAATGGGGACGGCGTCTACCATGGCTCTATTTTTCGGCTGTACCGCTGGGAATCTTGTGGATGCTCTTGTGGCACCCGCCGGAACTCAGCGACAATATGCTCATCATCTGGCTATTCTGCACCGCGGTTTTGGTGCGGACGTTCGTGTCGATGTGCGAAGTGCCTTCCATTGCCTTGGTGCCCGAACTGACCAGCGATTATGACGAGCGTACGCGGCTGATGCGCTACCGGTTCCTGTTCGGCTGGGCTGGCGGCTTGCTGGTGCTTATTCTAGCCTATGGCGTGTTTTTTGCAGGGCCGAAGGGCGTTACCGACATCGATGGCTATGACGCCTACTCGCTCTGCGGCGCGCTGATGATTGTCGGCGCGGTTCTTGTATCGGCCGCCGGACAACATAAAAGGGTCGCGCAGCAATCGCCGCCGCCACAGTCCTATCACGGGCTAAAGCACATACTGGCGGAAATGCGCGCGACGCTGTCGAACCGCGCCTTCCTCTGGCTGGTTTCTGCCGCATTGTTCGGGTTGATCAATCAGGGCATCACATTTGCGTTGAGCAACTATCTGCTGGCGTTTTTGTGGCAGTTGGAAATGCTCGAAATGCTGGCCTATGCCCTCATCCTGTTTGCGAGCATGGTGGTTGCATTTCTGATCGTCCCGCCGGTCTCGGCACGAATGGGCAAAAAACATGCGGCAATGCTATTTGCCTTGCTGGCGCTCGGCATCAACACTGCGCTTTATTGCTGCTGGCTTTTTGACCTGGTGCCCGGCGCGCCTGGAAACCCCGATGCGCGTTTCATGTTTGCATTCGTCATTTTTTCGAACAGCTTTTCCATCGCGATGATGATCCTGACCTCCTCGATGATGGCAGACGTCGTCGAGGCATCGCAGACCGAAACCGGGCGCAGGTCAGAAGGGCTGTTCTTTGCCGGATATTTCTTCATGCAGAAATGCGCCATTGGCATCGGCACATTTATCGCAGGGATGATCCTGACCTTTGCAGATTTCCCGCAAGATGCGGTATCCGGAAAACTGGATCCCAGTATCCTTGACCAGCTTTCATTATTCTACATGCTGGCGATTCTGGTCATCGGGATCACAGGTATATTGATCCTGCGCCATTTCCCGATTTCGCGCGAAAGCCACAATGAACGACTACGCGTCTTGAACACATCGGCAGAGTCTGCCAGTTAAGCGCGCAATTAAATTTAAGAGAGGATAGCGAGTCATGGATTTCGATCTCACCGAAAAGCAAACCTATTGGCGCGACCGGATCCGCGAGCATAACGAACGCTTCATCCGACCGCGCGTAGCCGATTATTATGCCGAGCAAGCCCAAGGCAGCCGCTGGAAAGTCTTGCAAGTCGTCGAAGAAGAAAAGGCGCGCGCCAAGGCTGCCGGTCTTTGGAACCTGTTCATGCCGCCGGGATCAGGCCGTCCACATGTCGACGACAGCGTGGCATTCGAAGGCCCAGGCCTCACCAACATGGAATATGCTTTGTGCGCCGAGGAAATGGGCCGAATCGGCATGGCGTCGGAGGTTTACAACTGCTCGGCGCCCGATACCGGCAATATGGAAGTGTTCCTGCGCTACGGCACCGCCGAGCAAAAGCAGAAGTGGATGATCCCGCTGATGAACGGCGAAATCCGTTCCGCATTCCTGATGACCGAGCCTGCGGTGGCATCGTCCGATGCGACGAATATCGAAACCAGCATCCGCCGCGAGGGCGACGAATATGTGCTGAACGGCGTCAAATGGTGGTCGTCAGGTGCAGGCGACCCGCGCTGCAAAATCGCGATTGTGATGGGCAAGACCGATTTCGAGGCCAAGCGCCACGCGCAGCAGTCGATGGTGCTGATGGAGCTTGACGCTCCGGGCGTGAACATCCTGCGCCACCTGCCAGTGTTCGGTTATGATGATGCGCCGCATGGGCATATGGAGATCGAGCTGAAAGACGTTCGTATTCCCGCTTCCAACATGCTTTTGGGCGAAGGCCGTGGTTTCGAAATCGCTCAGGGCCGCCTTGGACCTGGCCGAATCCATCACTGCATGCGTACCATCGGGACCGCTGAGGAAGCGCTCGAAAAAATGTGCAAGCGGCTTCAGACCCGCGTGGCTTTCGGCAAGACGATTGCCGAGCACAGCCTGTGGGAAGAACGCATTGCCCGAGCGCGTATCGACATCGAAATGACGCGTTTGTTATGCCTCAAAGCGGCCGACATGATGGACAAGGTAGGCAATAAGGGTGCCGCGGCCGAGATCGCGATGATCAAGGTGCAGGCCCCGAACATGGCGCTAAAAATTATCGATGATGCCATTCAGGCGCATGGCGGCGGCGGCGTGTCCGACGATTATGGTCTGGCCTCGGCCTACGCACATCAGCGGACCTTGCGTCTCGCCGATGGTCCCGATGAAGTGCACGCGCGCGCGATTGCCCGCATGGAATTGGGCAAGCACGGCGCGCGGCCATCGAGCAGCATGTCGAGCGGCGATATGGGAGCAACACGTTGAAAGCAGCAGTATTGATCGAAGCGGGGAAGCCGCTTCAGATTGAACAGATCAATATATCGAACCCCGGGCCGCATGAGGTGCTGATCCGCACTGCGGCCTGCGGGCTTTGCCATAGCGACCTGCACTTTATCGAAGGCACCTACCCGCATCCCCTGCCCGCGATCCCCGGGCATGAAGCGGCGGGCATTGTCGAGGCAGTCGGCAGCGAGGTCCGCACGGTCAAAGTCGGCGACGCAGTCGTCACTTGCTTATCGGCGTTCTGCGGTCACTGCGAATATTGCGTCACCGGGCGGATGTCGCTCTGCCTTGGCGGCGAAACACGGCGCAAACCGGGCGAGGCACCACGCCTGACCCGGCCCGATGGCAGCATGGTCAACCAGATGCTCAACCTGTCGGCTTATGCCGAAATGATGCTGGTGCATGAACATGCGTGCGTCGCGATCAACCCCGAAATGCCGCTCGACAAGGCGTCGGTGATTGGTTGTGCGGTTACGACCGGCGCAGGCACGATATTCAACGCATGCAAGGTGACGCCTGGCGAGACCGTCGCGGTTATCGGCTGCGGCGGTGTTGGTCTTGCAACGATTAACGCAGCAAAGATTGCAGGCGCTGGCCGGATCATTGCCGCCGACCCGATCCCCGAAAAACGCGCTCTGGCGATGAAGCTGGGCGCGACCGATGTGGTCGACGCGATGGCCGATGATGCCGCCAAGCAGATTCAGGAATTGACCAAGGGCGGCGTCGATCATGCGATTGAAGCCGTTGGCCGTCCGGCCTCGGGCGAGCTTGCGGTCAAGTCGCTCAAGCGCGGTGGAACGGCGACGATCCTCGGCATGATGCCATTGCAGCATTCGGTCGGCCTGTCCGCGATGGACCTGCTGTCGGGCAAGAAACTCCAAGGCGCGATCATGGGCGGCAACCGCTTCCCCGTTGATATTCCGCGCCTTGTCGATTTCTACATGCGCGGGTTGCTTGATCTCGACAGCATCATTTCCGAAACGATCCCGCTGGAACGAATCAACGAGGGCTTTGACCAGATGAAACGCGGCGATGCCGCCCGTTCGGTCATCGTATTCGACCAATGAGCACGCCGACACCGATTGATGCGCAGACCGCTTTTACCGGCACGGTTGCGCCGACGGGTGCCGATATATTGGACGAGGCGAGGCTGGCCGAATGGATGACCGCCAACGTCGCTGGCTTCGAAGGTCCGGTCGAAGCTCTGAAATTTGCGGGCGGGCAGTCGAACCCGACCTACCGTCTTAACGCAACAAGCGGTTCTTATGTGCTTCGCCGCAAGCCGTTAGGCGTGTTGCTGCCCAGCGCGCATGCGGTGGACCGTGAATATAAGGTGATTGCCGGACTGCACCCGACGGGCTTTCCGGTCGCCAAGCCTTATGGCCTGTGCACCGACGACAGCGTCATCGGAGCCATGTTCTACATCATGGGCATGGTAGAGGGCCGGACGATCTGGGACGGCGCAATGCCGGGATCCAATCCAGCCGAACGACGCGCGACCTATGAAGCGATGATCGACACGCTGGCCGCGTTGCATAATATCGATGTCGAGGCCGCTGGCCTTTCCGACTTTGGCAAGCCGGGCAATTATTTCGGGCGACAAGTCGACCGCTGGACCAAACAATATCGTGCGTCCGAAACCGAAGTGATGCCGGAAATGGAGCGGTTGATCGAATGGCTGCCCAAGACTTTGCCCGAACAGACTCGCACAAGCGTCGTCCACGGCGATTACCGCATCGATAACATGATTTTCGACGCCAAGGAGCCGGTCGTTCGCGCGGTGCTCGATTGGGAGCTGTCGACACTCGGCGATCCGCTGGCCGACTTTACCTATGTCGCGATGGCTTGGGTGACGCAGAATGAAGGCCGTTCAGGCGTTATGGACCTCGACCGCGCTGCGCTCGGTATTCCCGAACTCGACGCCATGGTTGAACGCTATTGCGCGGCGACGAACCGCGACGGCGTGCCTGACATGAACTGGTACTTTGCGTATAATTTCTTTCGGCTCGCAGGGATCATCCAAGGTATCAAAAAACGCGTCATCGACGGCACCGCCAGCTCGTCGCACGCCCAAGCCATGGCCGAACGCGTTTTCCCGCTGGCGGAATCCGCGTGGAAATTTGCGGAAAAAGCAGGGGCCTGACTCCCGCCACCTATTTGGAGAGTAAAATGTCGCTATTCGATCTGACCGGCAAGGTCGCCATCATCACCGGTTCCTCACGCGGCATCGGGCAAGCGATTGCCGAGGAAATGGCCGATCATGGCGCAAAGGTCGCGATTTCCAGCCGAAATATCGGACCGTGCGAAGAGGTCGCTGCTGGCATCAACGCCAAGCGTCCAGGTAGCGCGATTGCGGTGGCATCCAGCCTGTCTTCGAAGGAGAGCCTGCAAAATCTCGTCGATGAAACCCGCAAAGCCTTCGGCAAGGTCGATGTCCTCGTCTGCAATGCGGCGTCGAACCCGCATTATGGCCCGATGGCGACGATTACCGACGAGCAGCTGCGCAAGACGCTCGACCACAATATCGTATCGCAACACTGGCTTATCCAGATGGTCGCGCCCGAAATGATCGAGCGCAAATCGGGTTCGATAGTTATCGTCTCGTCAATCGGCGGGCTTCGCGGATCCCCGATTCTGGGAGCTTATGCGATTACCAAAGCGGCCGACATCCAGATGACCAAAAACCTCGCGCGCGAATATGGGCCGGATAATGTGCGGATCAATTCGATTGCGCCCGGCCTCGTCAAAACCGATTTTGCAAAGGCATTGTGGGAAAATACCGAAAATTTAAAGGCGTCTACATCGGGCGCGGCACTGGGCCGGATCGGAGAGCCGCGCGAGATTGCCGGGGCTGCGGTCTTCTTGGCATCGGAGGCATCCAGCTTTATGACCGGGCAGACAATCGTAGTTGATGGAGGCGTAGTCGTATGACCGGAGCATTGCAGGGCAAGGTAGCCATCATAACCGGCGCGGGGTCAGGCATTGGCCGTGCGTCGGCCATCCGTTTCGCCGATGAAGGTGCCAAGGTCGTCTTGGGCGATATGGCTGCCTCCGTCCATGACACCGCCGCGATGATCGGCGATGCCGCAACCGCCGTCCAGATGGACGCTGGCGACGAAGCCGATGTGGCGGCGATTGTCGCCAAGGCGCTTGAGCTCCACGGCCATATCGACATCGCTTTCGCCAACGCAGGAATTTCCGGCGGCATGGAAGGTATCTTCGACAATACTGTCGAGAATTTCACCAGCGTGCTGCGCGTCAACCTCATCGGCCCTTGGCTGATGGTGAAGCATGCAGGCAAGGTTATGGCGGACGCAGGCAATGGTGGCTCGATCATTCTGACTGCCAGCGTTGCGGGCATCCGCTCCGGCGCAGGTGGCCCGCCTTATTCGGCATCGAAAGCAGGCGTCATTAACTTGGCCAAGGTCACCGCACAGCAATTGTCGGGCACCAATGTCCGCTGCAATGCGATTTGCCCCGGCCTGACCGAAACCGGTATGACCAAGCCGACGTTCGATTATGCCAAGGAAAAGGGTGTGACCGACAAAATCGGGCGACTCAATCCGCTGCGGCGCGGCGCGCAACCCGAGGAACTCGCCAATGTTGCATTGTTCCTCGCCAGCGACCAAGCCAGTTATGTGAATGGGCAAGCCATTGCGGTTGACGGCGGCTTGTCCAGCTCGCACCCCGTAACCCGCCAATTGACAGGACAAACCGCAGTATGAGCGCCGAAGAACTAGGCTTCCTTCCCGATCGGCTGACGCGGATTACGGATTTCATTCAGGCGAATTATCTCGACACCGGGAAGCTTCCTTTTGCGTCGTTGCTCGTCGGTCGCGGCGACGACATTGCGCTTAGCTGGTCATCGGGTGTTGCCGACGACGCGATCTTCCGCATTGCGTCGATGACCAAACCGATCACCTCGGTCGCATTCATGCAACTGGTCGAACAAGGCAAGGTCGCGCTTACCGATCCAGTCGCCAAATATATCCCCGAATTTGCCAAACTGGGCGTGTTCGTCGCAGGCGGCGGCAATGTGCCGTTTGTGTCGCTTCCGCCAACCGCACCAATGCGGATTGTCGATTTGCTGCGCCACACCAGCGGTCTGACTTACAGCTTTCAGGAACGCAGCAACATCGATGCGGCCTACCGCAAGACCGATGTCGAGAGCTGGTCCAAGAGCAATTCGCAAAGCTTCATCGACACGCTCGCACAAATTCCGTTGGAGTTCGACCCCGGCACGCAGTGGAATTATTCGGTATCTACCGATGTTCTCGGCGTTATCGTCGAACGGATCAGCGGCCAATCGCTGCCCGATTATTTCCAAGAGCATATCTTTGCGCCTTTGGGCATGAACGACACGTTCTTCACGGTGCCAGCTGACAAGGCGTCACGCATTCCCGAATGCTTCGCATTCGACGCCGAAACCAAGACTAAATTGTTCGACAAAGCTGGCGCCGAAAGCCTGTGGACCAAGGGCTGGTCGTTCAATTCAGGCGGCGGCGGGCTGGCCTCGACCATGGCCGACTATCACCGCTTCAGCCGGATGCTGCTCAATGGCGGCGCGCTGGACAGTGTGCAGATTATCAGCCCCAAGACACTTGAACTAATGACCTCGAATCATTTGCCCGGCGGCAAAGACCTCACCCAATTGTCAAAGTCGCTGTTTAGCGAAGCCGAAATGGCAGGCATCGGCTTCGGCCTTGGCTTTGCCACCACCATCGACAGCGCAGCGACGCTTACCCCATGCTCGACCGGCGATTTCTATTGGGGTGGGATGTATTCGACCGCCTTCTTCGTCGATCCGGTCGAGGACATCATCATGATTTTCATGACTCAATTGATGCCGTCGAGCACCTATCCGGTAAGGCGCGAGATTAAGACGATGATCTATTCGGCTTTAGCTGCCTGATCGCCCGCTCCGTCGAGGCCAAATAGCTGCCTCGATCATAGCGGTATGTGCCGATATAGTGGATAAAAGCAGGATCGGCCGGCAATGCCTCCTCCCAATGATTGGTGTACCGGTCATAAGGCAGCTGGATGGGATCGGGGTCGTTCGCAACGACAAAATTCGAGGCCGCCTGCTCGCTGCCCCATTCATTGAAGCGCGGCCCAACAACCCTGCCAGCATCGACAGCAAAGCGTTCGGCAAGCGCGCGACCTCCGGCTGATTGGCTAAACCCTGCAAATCCGGCGCAACCGCGAATATATTTGAGCCCGTCTGCCCCCGGCATATCTCGCAACGCCGATTCGATCACAGACTGGATATGCGGATAAAGCGGACCATCGGGATAGATGTCACGGATCATCTGCGGGACCGTCATGAAGCCATGTTCAACATCCTCCACCCCGCCACCGAGGGTGAAGCTGCGGTTGCCGGCAATCGCTGCCGCCACCGCCGGCACGGGCCCCAACGTCACCGTGTCGGAATCGAGCTGGATGACATAATTTTCGCGGCGCAGGTCCAAAATCGCCAGCAAGCGTTCCCAGCAATTGCCCTTGGGGCAAGGCGCGGTAACAATGTCTTCGAACGTCAGGATGTTGGGATTACCGACATGAAGGGCTAACATCGCTTTGTCCGCATCGGTCAGCGTGCCATCATCGAGCAGCATCACCCGGCCGCGCTGCAACTGCGCGTGTAACGACTTCACCGCCACCAAATAGGGCAACAAAACCGCCGTCCCGATCATCGAAAACAGAATGACCCCGTCATCTTGCGGCACAATAGGTGGCGTGTCCAATATATGCCGCACGGCGCGGCCATGTTGCCACGCGGCCATCTTTCGGCCAAATGCCGACCAGATATTTGCGACCATCATCGCAGCGGCCTTACACCGTAGCGATTTCGACTTGATTAATAGGTTCCGGTTTGGCGCGAGCAGCAATCAGGCTACCGCAAACGATCAAAGCGGTGCCCAGCAATAC
>JBGSVG010000067.1:0-2825 GCA_041753095.1 Sphingorhabdus sp.
CGCACGGAACAGCAGAGATTCAAAGGCCTTCAATTGCATTTCCAAACTTTCCGCAGCGCCTTGGTTGGGCTGCTCTTCATAATAGGTCAGAATGACTGCCGCGCGCTGCCGGTCGGGGAGCGCCTCGATGCAATCCTTCACCGCCTGTCCGGTTTCAACCGCCTCGATGTGGCGGTCGGCGAGCGGGGCTTCGTCTGCGCGTTCGGGCACATCCTCATCACTGACAAAGCGCTTCCGGCGCAACCGATCCAGGCACTGGTTGACCGTGACTTTCTTAAGCCACGGCGCGATGCCAGCACCGCCGGGTTGCCAGCGGTCGGCGTGATTCCAAAGCTTTAGCAGCGACTCTTGTGCCACATCCTCTGCCTCGGCTGCGTCGCCCAGCATGCGATAGGCCACGCGCCAAACCAGCTGTGCGTGGTGGTCGGCAACCAGACGCATTGCGGCATGGTCGCGCGCCGCAATGCGGGCAACCAGTTCGTCATCACTCTGTTCGGCCTGTTTGACCGCCTGCTGCATCATAAACGCACCCACCAAACTGCAGTTCAATAGCAATACGCACATAGCGCAAAAACCCTTCGAAAAAATTTCCGAAGGATTTTGCGGACTTGTCCGTTGAGCCTCTATCCGGCCCGAAAGGCGGATGAAACAGGAGGCAGTACATGAAAATTTTGACGATCATGCTGGCATCGGTAGCAATCATGGTACCAGCGAGCGCATATGCAGAAGACGGCTGGCGGCTTGGCATAAGCGGCGGAACCACGCTCTATTCGGGCGACGAGGATCCGCAATTTGCAAGCATCGCACTCGCCCGCGATTTCGAGCAGGGATATGTGGAAATCGGCGTGTCGATGGTGCGCGGCGGGGTCACGCAAGGACTTCTCAACGCAGTACCGGTCGATAGCGAGGCGGTTACCATTTCGGCAGGTCGCAGTTTTGGCGAAGTCAGCCTTGATGGATATGTCTCGCTAGGTCAGCGACGGTTCAAGCCGGAAACGCTGCCCGGTGGACGGGTCACGATCAACAGCGATGGGAGCAGTTTTGCGGTCGGTGGCGCAATGACGTACGAGGCGGCGCTATCCGATACCGTCATTCTGTCCCCGTTTGTCGCGGTCGATTATGACAAGGTCGATATCGGCCGTGCGGTAAGGTTGCCCGGTGGCGACGTACGAACGGTCAAATCGCAAGAAGATGGCGTGACGGGATCGCTTGGCGCTTCTTTGCAAAAGCTGTTCGGTGATCACAGCATCGGCGTCAACGCGGCGTTCGTCGCCACCTCGAACAGCAGCGCGTCGCGTTCCGGCACCGCTGGCGATACCATCAGCCGCATTGTTGCCGCACGCAACGTGCCGGGACAAAGCGACGAATGGGCTGAACTCGGCGCGTCGGCGTCGTTTGCGATTGCCGATAAATGGCGGCTGAACCTGAATGCCAACCGGACTTTGGGTTTTGCCGGACCCGAGGCAACAAGTTTAACCGCTGGATTAAGTTTCCGCTTCTAAGCTGCGCCTAATCATGCTTGTTAGGACGTATGCCTTCAGAAACCTCTTCCCAACCCGTCGCCACGCCTGCCGCCACGATGGTCATCTTCCGCGAAAACCCCGATGGCGGTGCGCCTTTGCTGCTGATGGTCGAGCGGATCAAGGCGATGGCGTTTGCGGGCGGGGCTGCGGTTTTTCCGGGCGGGAAGGTTGATCCGGCCGATTTCGACTATGCCGAGATGCTGGGCGGGCCACTGCCGCTCGATGAAGCGGCGGCGCGGCTGGCGGCGATCCGCGAGACGATTGAGGAAGCGGGGCTGGCGTTAGGGCTGACTGGCGTTTCCGACCCGGCTGATTGCGACGATGCACGTGCTGCATTGCACGACGGCGAGAGCCTGCAAGCCATCTGCAACCGGCATGGATGGACTCCCGATTTCGACAAGCTCGTGCCTTGGTCGCGTTGGCGACCGCCAGCATTTGAAGGCGCAAGCCGCGTGTTCGATACGCGCTTCTATCTGGTCGATGCAGGAAATACCGCGCCGCTGGCGACCGTTGACCATACCGAAAATCGTGCGCTGTTTTGGGCAACTGCCGCCGAGACATTGGCGTGTGCCGACGAAGGTAAAATCAAGATTATATTCCCCACGCGCCGCAATCTGGAGCGGCTGGCGATGTTCGGCAGCTTAGACGCAGCCGCAGCGCATGCAGCCGAGCATCCGGTTTCGACGGTGCTAACTTACGTTGATAAACGCGAAGACGGCAACTGGCTATGTATCCCAGATGGCCACGGCTACCCAGTGCTCGAAGAGTCGTTCGAAAAGGCTATGCGCGGATAATCAATCTTCGGGTGCGATGGTCACGATCAGGCCATCGAGCGCGTCGCTGACCGGAATCTGGCACGACAGGCGCGATGTTTCGTTGCGGTGGTCGGTGCTGTCGAGCAGGTCGTTTTCGTCTTCGCCCATTTTTGGCAAGCGGTCGGCAAAGGCAGGGTCGATATGCACATGGCAGGTCGCGCATGAGCAGCAACCGCCGCAAAGTGCGAGCAATTCGTCAAAGCCATTGTCGCGGATGACTTCCATCAGCGAGAGGCCGCTTTCCGCCTCGACTTCGCGGCCTTCGCCGTCGCGTGAAATAACCGTGATTTTTGTCATGAAAAGATCCCTGAAGCCTTTAATTCAAGCGCCTGATAAGTGGCCGCACACGCAATGTGAAGCCTTAATTTCGTGGGGATAAGTCACGCGCTGCCCTTGGCCAATACAGGCGCAATGCCTATGTCGTGCGCAACAGAATCAGAAAGCGACTTATGACCAACGAACGCCACGCCCCCGTCATCATTATCGG
>JBGSVG010000068.1:0-5842 GCA_041753095.1 Sphingorhabdus sp.
GGGCTATGACGGCAAGGGACAGATTCGCGTCACCAGCAAAAGCGAACTGGCCAGCGCATGGCGGCGCGCCGGTGGGCAGCCATTGATTGCCGAACAGATGGTTCAGTTCGATGCCGAGTTTTCGGTTATCCTCGTCCGCGGCACCGACGGCGAAATCCGCTATTGGGACAGCCCGCGCAACGCCCACGAAGATGGGATATTGGCGACGTCATCGTTGCCCGCAGGACCGCTGATCGAGAGCCAGCAGGTCGCGGCGCGGAAGATGGCGGCGGCGGTTGCCGGGGCGCTGGATTATGTTGGTGTTTTCACTGCGGAATTCTTTGCCAGCGCCGAAGGGCCTTTGTTCAACGAAATCGCCCCGCGCGTCCACAATAGCGGGCACTGGACGATTGAAGGTGCGGAAACCAGCCAGTTCGAAAACCACATTCGCGCGATTTGCGGGCTGCCACTTGGCAGTACTGCGACTGTGGCTGAGCGGGTCGAGATGCAGAACCTGATCGGCAAGGATGGCGAGCGTTACCTGCAACTGCTCGGCGACCCGGCGGCCAATGTGCATCTCTATGGCAAGGCAGAAGCGCGCGCGGGTCGTAAAGTAGGGCACGTTACCCGCTTGTATCGGTAATATTTACAAGGCAAAGCGGGACATATGAATCATCCCGAAATTATCCTTGTCCTCGCCCGCGCCGCCAATGGAATTATCGGGAGGGATGGCGGGATGCCCTGGCATATCCCCGCCGACCTGCGCCATTTCAAGCAGATCACCAAAGGCCGCCCGATGATTATGGGGCGCAAGACGTTCGACAGCCTGCCGGGGATATTGGACGGCCGCCGGCACATCGTGCTGACTCGCGATAACGAATGGGAAGAGGACGGGGCGGAGGTTGCGCACTCGGTCGAAGAGGCGTTAAAACTTGCCAATGGTCCGCATGTCTGCGTGATCGGCGGAACGGAAATCTTTAAGCTGTTCCTGCAACTGGCCGACAAGATCGAACTCACCGAAATCGCGGCCAAGCCGGAGGGCGACACTGTGATGCCGTCATTCGATAAAGCAGAATGGCAAGAAGTTGCGCGCGAGGCGCATGCAGCGGAAGGAGATATTCCCGCGTATGATTTTGTGACGCTGGTTCGTCGGGGGGAATAAGATGCGTAAAAAGGTCTGGATTCCGCTGGCGCTGATCGGCGTTGCGGCTATCGGGTTTTTCGGTTTTGCGCCGGGCTATGTTGAAAGCTCGATGAATGTCATCGATGGCAAGCCGTTGATTAAAGTGAGCGACGAAGCGAAAGCGCTGCATCAGGCGCTGACGATTGTCGATTTGCACAGCGACACGCTGATGTGGAACCGCGATCTCGGCAACCCCGCGTCACGCGGACATATGGATTTGCCGCGCTTACAGCAGGGCAATGTCGCACTCCAGCTGTTTTCGTCGGTTTCGAAGACCCCCAAAGGCCAGAATTATGATGGTAACGGCGCGGATACAGATAACATCACTCTTCTGACCATTGCCCAGTTGCAGCCGGTCAAGACATGGAACTCGCTGGTCGAGCGTTCGCTATATCATGGAGCGAAGCTTGACGAGGCAGTCGCCCAATCAAAAACGTCGCTGGTGAAAGTTACTGCCTTTAATGAGCTGGATGGTTTGCTCGCGCGGCGGAAGACTAAGGGCAATGGCATCGGCGCAATGCTCACGATCGAAGGCCTGCAAAATCTCGAAGGCAAAGCTGCCAATCTCGACCGACTGTATGATGCCGGTTTCCGCATGGCGGGCCTCACCCATTTCTTCGACAATGAGCTTGGCGGGTCGATGCACGGGCTGAAGAAAGGCGGACTTACTCCTTTTGGTCGCGACATTGTCCGGCGGATGGAGACGAAGGGGATGATTGTCGATATCGCTCATCTCAGCCACACCGGTGTGGCCGAAGTGCTGGCGATGGCAAAGCGGCCGGTGGTTTCCAGCCATGGCGGAGTGCAGGCGACGTGCAAGGTCAATCGCAACCTGACCGACGACGAGATCCGGGGCGTTGCCAAAACCGGTGGGGTAATCGGCATCGGCTATTGGGAGGGCGCGGTATGCTCGACCGATCCGCGCGCGGCCGCGAAGGCGATGAAGCATGTCCGCGATCTCGTCGGCATTGCCCATGTTGCGCTCGGGTCGGATTATGACGGTGCGACCACCGTGCGGTTCGATACCTCGCAATTGACTCAGGTCACGCAGGCATTGCTCGATGAAGGCTTTACGGAGCAAGAAATCCGCGCCGTAATGGGTGAGAATGCCTGGCGCGTTATCCGCGCGGGGCTGGTGCCGATAGCAGAGACTTCCACAGCGAAATGACCATCCCTTGCCTCCACGCAACCGACCGCATGCCGGATGCTTTGCGCGGCGGAATAATAGCGCTGGGCAATTTCGATGGCTTCCATCTCGGCCATCAGGCTGTGGCGGGCGAAGCTATCCGGCAGGCAAAGGCGGCTGGGCGTCCAGCAATCATCGCCACCTTCGACCCGCACCCGGTGCGCTTCTTCGCGCCGCATATTCCATTTTTCCGGCTGACCACGCTTGAGCAGCGGCAACGCCTGTTCGAAGCGGCTGGCGCAGACGCTATGCTGGTCTTCGATTTCGATGCAGAATTGGCAGGCACCACAGCGGATGACTTTCTAGTCAAGCTGCTGGTCGAGCGGCTTGGGGTTAGCGGGGTTATCACCGGCGAGGATTTCACCTTCGGCAAGGGACGCGGCGGTAATGTCGATGTGCTGCGCGAATTGGGCGCGGCGCACGGGTTGACCGCGACGGCAATGGGGCCGGTGGTTGACGACGGCGGCGTGATCTCTTCAAGCCGCATCCGCGACGCCCTAAAAGCGGGTGACTGTGATACCGCGACCCGCCTGCTCACCCGGCCCTTTGCCGTGGAAGGCATCGTCCAGCATGGCGACAAGAACGGGCGGCTGCTCGGTTTTCCGACCGCCAATATCGACATGGGCCATTATCTGCGTCCGCGTTACGGCATCTATGCGGTTAAAGGGCGTTTGCCGGACGGTCGCGTGCTGAATGGAGCCGCCAATCTCGGCATCCGCCCCAGTTTCGATCCGCCCAAGGAACTGCTCGAACCCTATTTCTTCGACTTCGCCGAAGATCTTTACGGCCAGAATATCGGAGTCGAATTCCGCGCCTTCATCCGGCCCGAAGCGAAGTTCGACGATATGGATGCCCTGATGGCGCAGATGCAGGCGGATTGTGACGAAGCCCGCTGGATATTGGAGGCCCAATGAAACTTTCCACAGGAAAGAAGCGTGTGCTTGCGGTCATTGCGCTCCTCCTGGTCGCGCTCTCGCTGCTCAACGCAAGCTGGCTCGCACCAAAGCCCGAGGGCAAGCCAAAGCTGATTGCCCACCGTGGCGTCTATCATCTCTATGACAAACGCGCCGCTGCCGGTCGCGACACCTGCACCGCACGGTTCATCAATCCGCCCGATCATGAGGTGTTCGAAAACACCCTGGCGTCCATCCGCATGGCGGCGGGGCTGGGCGGTGCGTTGACCGAAATCGATGTCGCGCCGACCAAAGATGGCAAGATGGTGCTGTTCCACGACTGGACCGTCGATTGCCGCACCAACGGCAAGGGCGCAACGCGCGACCTGACGCTGGCCGAGTTGAAAGCGCTCGACATTGGCTATGGCTATACGGCTGATGGCGGCAAAACCTATCCCTTGCGCGGTAAAGGCGTTGGGCAGATGCCAACAGTCGAGGAAGCGCTGGCGGCACTGCCGTCGCGGGCTTTGCTCTTCAACTTCAAATCGAAAAACCCTGCCGAGGCCGACCAGTTGTTCGCCATATTGAAGGCGTCGGGCCGCGATTATGAGAAGCTGGGCGACGCATTTTACGGCGCGCAAGGTCCGGTCGACCGAATCCGGCAACTTGCCCCCACTAACTGGGCGTTTAACATGAAGGGCGAAGCGAAGGCCTGCACCACCGATTATGTGCTGTACGGCTGGACCGGGATTGTCCCCAAAAGCTGCCGCAACGGCGTGCTCGTCATTCCGATCAATTATCAATGGCCGATGTGGGGCTGGCCCAACCGCCTGATCGCGCGGATGGAAAGCGTCGGTGCACGGGTGATCGTGACGGGACCGTATGAAAGCGGCAAGTCGAACGAGGGGCTAACCGATGTGCATGATCTGGGGCGGATACCGGGCAGCTTTAACGGCTATATCTGGGTCGAGGATATCTCGGCCATCGGCCCTGCGTTGAAGGGCAAGTGAATCCCTCCCCGGTACGGGGAGGGGGACCAGCGAAGCTGGTGGAGGGGCACGATGAAGTCGCCCCGCTCTCGAAAGCTCAGGGAATCCGGCGCGTGCCCCTCCACCATCCTGCGGATGGTCCCCCTCCCCTTGCAGGGGAGGAATGGCCTTTATCCGCCGCACTTTATCCTCTAAGCACCGCCGCAACATGACTGACCCAATCGATTACCGCGACACCGTTTTCCTGCCGAAAACAGATTTCCCTATGAAGGCTGGCTTGCCGCAGAAGGAGCCGGGTATCCTGGCGCGCTGGCAGGAGATGGACCTGTATGCGGAACTGCGCAACCGTCGCCGGGGGCGTGAGAAGTTCATCCTGCATGACGGTCCGCCTTATGCCAATGGCGACATGCATATCGGCCATGCGCTCAACCATATCCTCAAGGACATGGTTGTCCGCACGCAGACTTTGCTCGGCAAGGATGCGCCTTATGTGCCCGGTTGGGACTGCCACGGCCTGCCCATCGAGTGGAAGGTCGAGGAGCAATATCGCAAGAAAAAGCTCAACAAGGACGAGGTTCCGGCGCAAGAATTCCGCGCCGAATGCCGCGCCTATGCGCAAGGCTGGGTCGATACGCAGCGCGAGCAGCTGAAGCGGCTGGGCATCAATGGCGATTGGGACAATCCGTACCTGACGATGGATTTCCAGGCCGAGGCGACAATTGTTTCGGAGCTGTTGAAGTTTGCCGAGAGCGGCCAGCTTTATCGCGGCGCCAAGCCGGTGATGTGGTCGCCGGTCGAAAAGACCGCGCTGGCCGAGGCCGAGATCGAATATGAGGATATCGTCTCAACGCAGATCGATGTGGCGTTCGAGATTGTCGAAAGCCCCATCGCGGAACTGGTCGGCGCGCATGCGGTGATCTGGACGACGACGCCGTGGACGATTCCGGTCAATCAGGCTTTGGCGTATGGGCCGGATGTCGAATATTCGCTATTCAAAGATCGCGACAACGGAATGCGCTTTCTAGTCGCGGAAGAACTGATCGACGGGTTCTTTATGCGATACAGTGAAGCGTCCGACAGTGCGGGAATAAATGCGGCTGGCTGGCGCGGCAAAGGCTCCGAGCTAGCCGGAACTATGGTCCGCCACCCGATGCACCATCTCGGCGGCTTTTTTGCCAAGCCGCGTCCGATGCTCGCGGGCGACTTCGTCACCACCGACAGCGGCACCGGGCTTGTCCATATGTCGCCCGATCATGGCGAGGATGATTTCGACCTGTGCAAGGCGAACGGCATCGATCCGGTTTTCGCGGTCGAAGCCGACGGCAAATATCGCGCCGACTGGCTCTGGCTGGGCGGTGAGGGCAGCGTCATCAACCCCAAATTCAACGCGCCTGACGGTCCAATCTGCAATGCACTGCGTGAGGCGGGCGGCTTGCTCGCGGCATCGGCGGATTACAAGCACAGCTATCCGCATAGCTGGCGGTCGAAGGCGAAGGTCATCTATCGCTGCACGCCGCAGTGGTTTGTGAGCATGGACAAGGAATTGCCGGGCGGCACGCTGCGCGAAAAGGCGATGACCGCGATTTCGGACACCCGCTTCATCCCCGAAAAG
>JBGSVG010000069.1:0-3320 GCA_041753095.1 Sphingorhabdus sp.
CCTTTGTCCGCCGTCGCCGCGCGCCTAGCAGGGCTTTTGCTGCGTTGCAAGATAGCTATGCGACAAACTCTGCTATCTCTGCATCCTCTGCGTGAACCAGCAGCTTTTCAATTTCACGCAGAGGACGCAAAGTGCGCAGAGCAGAGGAGAAATTATGGGTGGAATGATTCGTATGAAAATGGCCGACGGCGCCGAAATCGACGTCTACCATGCCGAGCCGGAAGGCGAACGGCGCGGCGGCCTCGTTCTCATTCAGGAAATCTTTGGCGTTACCGATCATATTCGCGAACTGTGCGACGAATATGCGGCGGACGGATATGAGGTTCTGTCGCCCGCCATATTCGACCGTGAGCATCCTGGGTTCGAGGCAGAATATACGGGTCCTGATTATAACCGCGCCGTGGAACTTGCGCGCGAACTGCATCCTTTTGTCGATTCATTGAAGGATGCGCAGACCTGCATCGACGCGCTGAAGGACAAAGGCCCGGTCTTCATCACCGGCTATTGCTATGGCGGCTCGGTCGCGTGGGCGATGGCAGGCATTAGCGACGACCTGGCATCGGCATCCTGCTATTATGGCAGCCTTGTTCCGACCATCTATGCTGACAAGCCGCCCAAATGTCCGACTATCGCCCATTTCGGCCGATATGACCAAGGCATCCCGATGGAAGGTGTCGAGGCGTTAATCGCCAAAGAACATCCGATGGCGCAGATATTCGTGTATGACGCGAACCACGGCTTTAATTCCGACCGGCGGAAGGACTATCATGAGCCGAGCGCAGAATTGGCGCGCGAGCGGACATTGGCTTTGTTCAGGGCCTGTGGCGGCTGAGGCAGAATTGTATTTCCTACACGGCCTTTATCAATGATAATGTGCGGATGCTGAGCGCACGTTTATCTCGCTCTATATCCGCCCGCACCGCTTGCGGTTCAACCCCGACACATGCCCCACGCACGCGGGGGGTGACGTGGTCTCAACTTCCTCAACTTTGTAAAGTGTACCGACAGGCTTTGAAAGCAAGTTTCGGGACGCGGGCGATTCGCCTCGGCGTTATTCAGGCATCCATTCAACAAGGAGCCGGAATATGAGCTATCGAATAACTGGGTTGGACCGCGAACCGTTTGCGGGACTATTCGAAATGGATGACGCCGTATTGGCAGAACACGGCGCGGTGCGTGTGACCGCTGGTGCCGATAAAGGTTGGCCATGCCGGATTAGCCTTGAAGACGCCAAGACGGGCGAGGAGTTGATCTTACTCAACCATGTCAGCCACGACGTGGCGACACCTTATCGGTCCGCTTATGCGATATATCTGCGCAGCGCGGCCAGCCAAATGGCTGAATATATCGATGAGATTCCGCCAGTGTTCGAAGGTCGCCCGATGGCATTCCGCGCGTTCGACCGTGAAGGCATGCTGCGTAACGCCGCTTTGGCTCTGCCCGGGCAGGCGGACAGCAAAATCCGCGAACTATTCGCCGCGCAAGAAATCGCCTATATCCATGCGCACAACGCCGCACATGGCTGCTTTTCGGCCAAAGTAGAGCGCGTATGATTCAGGAGATGAAATTGGACCGACAGCGCGCCGTCGACAGCTATTGGGCATTTGATGCCTTTGACCGGCGCGACCGGTCGCTTGACGGGCAATTTGTCGGTGCGGTCAAGACCACTGGGATTTATTGCAAGCCGAGCTGTCCGGCGCGGCGGCCTTTGCGGGAGAATGTGGAGTTTTTCTGGACCGCAGCCGAAGCAATCGCGGCAGGTTATCGCTCGTGCATGCGGTGCAAGCCCGACGAGGTCGGGCGTGATCGTGAAGCTGTAGCGGCGGCACTTAAAATGATTGAAGAGGCGGACGAAGGACTGTCGCTTGAGGAGCTGGCGGCGGCCGTGGATTATGCGCCGCACCATTTTCACCGGCTGTTCAAACGCGACACCGGGGTGACGCCTGCGGCTTATGCACGATCGCTCAGGGCAAAGCGCGCGGCGTCGGCGCTCGAAGGTAATGGCAGCGTCACCGATGCGATATATGAGGCGGGCTATTCAGGGCCGAGCCGATTCTACGCCAACACGAAGGGACATTTGGGCATGACGCCGAGCGCTTGGAAAAATGGCGGGGCGGGGGTTACGATCCGTTGGGCGGTGGTGGATACTGCGCTAGGCAAAATGTTACTGGCCGCAACGGACAAAGGTATTTGCCGCCTGTCATTCGATGAGGATGAAGGCGCATTGCCACAGCGTTTTCCCAAGGCGGATATTGTGGCTGGCGGTGCGGCGTTGGAGGAATTGGTTACAGGCGCGATTGCCGCCATCGAGCACCCAGCGCAAATGCCCGACCTGCCGCTTGATGTGGCAGGCACAGCATTCCAGCAGGCAATATGGAATGAACTTCGCCGGATTCCTGCGGGCGAGACCCGGACTTATGCCGATATTGCTGCAGCTGTCGGTAAACCCAAAGCGGTGCGCGCGGCGGGCAGCGCCAATGGTGCAAACAATGTTGCCGTACTCATTCCATGCCATCGTGTTATCCGCACCGACGGCGGGCTTGGTGGCTATGCCTATGGCGTCGAGCGCAAGGAAAAATTGCTGTCCGCTGAAAGGAAAACCGCATGAATGAGAAAATCAAGGCCTTCGGCGATCTGCATGTCCCGGGGAAACCTCTCATCCTTTACAATATCTGGGATGCCGGCAGTGCAAAGGCGGTTGCCGACGCGGGAGCGAAGGCTATCGCAACTGGCAGCTGGGGCGTTGCATGCGCGCATGGCTATAAGGATGGCGAGACGTTTCCGGTCGAGCTCGTGCTCGCCAATCTGACGCAAATTCTTCAAGTGACCGATTTGCCGGTGACGCTGGATTTCGAGTCGGGATATGGGGCAGGTCCGGCGGAAGTCGAGGCTGCGGTTGCCCGCGCGGCCGATGCTGGAGCGGCAGGCATCAATCTGGAGGACAAAGACCCGGTAACGCGGCAATTATTCTCCACCGCCGACGCAGCGGCGCGCATCAAGGCGGCGGCATCTTCCGGGATGTGGATCAATGCCCGCGCCGATCTTTTCATCGTCACGCCAAAAGAGCAACATGATGCAGCACTGGTCGATGCGGTCATTGAACGCACCAAAGCTTACGCCGATGCGGGCGCGAACAGCCTGTTTGTGCCATTCGTATATGACGCCGCTCTCGTAGCACGACTGTGCGAAAAATCGCCTTTGCCCGTGAACATATTAGTTGGTGAAGGCATTCCGGATATAAAAACGCTTGCCGGTTTGGGTGTCGCGCGGATCAGTCATGGGCACGGCCCTTGGGCAGCGGCGATGGACTGGCTGGGGAC
>JBGSVG010000070.1:0-5231 GCA_041753095.1 Sphingorhabdus sp.
GCGGACGGCGGATGAAAAGACGCTGAAGTCGTCTTATCGCCGTCTCGCGATGGAGTGCCATCCCGACCGCAATCCGGGCTGCGACAAATCCGAAGCCAAGTTCAAGGCGATTTCGGAAGCCTATGATGTCCTGAAAGATCCGCAAAAGCGTGCAGCCTATGACCGGTTCGGCAAGGCCGCGTTCGAGAATGGCGGCGGTGGACAGGGCGGTGCTGGCTTCGGCGATTTCTCCGACATATTCGAAAGCTTTTTCGGCGACGCCTTTGGCGGTCGCCAGCGCGGACCCGCCCGCGGTGCCGACCTGCGTTACGATCTCGAAATCTCGCTCGACGAGGCCTTCCACGGCAAGGAAGCCGAAATCACCATCGACGTTGCTACCGCCTGCGGCACTTGCGAAGGCTCTGGCGCAACGCCCGGTTCGGGCAAGCGGCGATGCAACCTGTGTGCTGGCCATGGCAAGGTTCGCGCGCAGCAGGGCTTTTTCGTAGTCGAGCGCACCTGCCCGACTTGCCATGGTCGCGGTGAGGTTATCGAAGATCCATGCAAAGTCTGCGGCGGCGAAGGCCGGGTCGACGAACGCAAGACCATCTCGGTCAACGTACCCCCCGGTGTCGATGAAGGCACGCGCATCCGTGTCGCGGGCAAGGGCGAGGCCGGTCCATATGGCGCAGCTGCCGGCGACCTTTACATCTTCATCCATTTGTCTCGGCACAAAGTGTTCGAACGCGACGGCACGACATTGTTCTGCCGCGCACCCGTAAGCTTTACCACCGCAGCATTGGGCGGTGAAATCCGCATTCCCGGATTGGATGGCGCAGAACATATCATCATCGTTCCCGAGGGCATTCAATCGGGCAAGCAGCTACGCCAGCGCGGGGCAGGGATGCCGGTGCTGCAAGGACGCGGACGCGGCGATATGGTTATCCAGATCGATGTCGAAACCCCGTCGCGTTTGTCGGCCCGGCAGAAGGAGCTCTTGCGCGAATTCCGTGAGACCGAGACCGGTGAGGAATGCCCGCAATCAACCGGCTTCTTCGACAAGCTCAAGGGCATCTGGGACGGCATTACCTAATAGATTCGCGGCCCACGAAAAATCTGCGCCCGCCCGCAAGACTCCAAGCCGTTCTAATGCTACGCTAATCTTGGAGGAGCGAGTCGATGGCGGGCAGGGAGTTCGGCAAAAGAGACTTTCTTAAGTTGGCAGGCGGCGCGACGGTCATTTTGGCCGTCGGGCAGCGGTCGTTCGCGCAGGATACCAAAATCCTCGGCCTCGACGTACCCCGCGAAATTACCGATCTCATCCCCCGCAAGCCAATGGGCTATTTGCGGATGGCCGATGCGGTCATCAACCTTGAACGCGAGGCGGACCGAAAGGGCCTCCCCGAATCACCGTTGGCGATGGGCAAGGGCACGTCGCTGGCTGATTTCACCGAATCGCTTTATCAGATGGCGATGCCCCGGCTGGTGGCGCTAATCGACCGGTCCGAACCGACCGATCCGGGCTTTGCCGACAAGGCGGGCGAGTTGCTTGCCGATCTTCACCGTAACCAATATGAATTACCCGAAGCGCTTCGACTGCTTCCCATGGGCTTTGGCGTGCCATCGCCAAAGGGCATTCGCTTTCTGGTGCAGGATGAACAAGCCCAGCCGACGATAATTTTCCAGCCGGGCGTGCCGCCGGTACCAGAATTGCCGCTGCCTGAGGCGAACGTGGACTCACCAGCCGCGGAAGAGGAAACTGACCATCCGCTCAGCAAGGCGCGCGACTATGCCAGTCTGAAGGCCGAATATGGCCGCAAATTCCGTAATCTTACGGTCCGTCCGCAATATGCAGATACCGCCAAATGGCATCTCGAAATGATGCGCAAATCGCGCGACCGCTACGCGCGCGTCGAGAAAGCTACCGGCGTTCCGTGGCATTTCATCGCGGCGACCCACGCGCTTGAGGCGAGCTTCAATTTCCGCGCGCATTTGCACAATGGCGACTTCCCGCTGACCGCACGCACGCGGCAGGTACCTGCGGGGCGGCCGAGCCAATGGCTGCCTCCGTCCGACTGGGAATCGAGCGCCAAGGATGCGTTACGCCTGTTGGGCTTTACCGGCCAGACCGACTGGAGCCTTGAACGCACGCTCTACCGGCTCGAGGCCTATAACGGCCTTGGCTATCGTGGGCTTGGTGTTCCCACGCCCTATTTGTGGAGTTTCTCCAACCATTATGATCGCGGCAAGTTCGTCGCAGACGGCAAGTTCAGTCGAACTGCAAAGTCGCAACAATGCGGCGCGGCTGTGATGCTCAAGCTGCTGACCGAGGCCGGCGAGATTGAATGGCCGACCACATGAATTGACTAGCGCTTGGACAAGAGCCGCGATAGTTTACAATTCAATAAGGTTCAGGAGCATCCCCCAATGACGAAACTACCCTTCATCTGTGCGTTTGCCATTTCCGCCATCGCCACTCCAGCATGCGCGCAGCAGGATTTCAGCAAGATCGAAATTAAGTCCGAACAACTGGCCCCTGGCGTCGCTGTGCTTTTCGGCGCGGGCGGTAACATCGGAGTGTCATATGGCGAGGACGGCACGATCCTGATCGACGACCAATATGCGCCGATGACAGCGAAAATTCAGGCGGCTGTTTCGGGACTTGGCGCATCGCCAGTAAAGTTCCTCGTGAATACCCATTGGCATGGTGACCATAGCGGCGGAAACGAAAATCTCGGCAACACCGGCGCAGTTATCATGGCGCATGATAATGTCCGTGTTCGGATGGCGAGCGACCAGAAAACTGCGTTTGGCGAGGTGAAAGCCAGTCCCAAGGTCGCGCTGCCGGTTATCACTTATGCCGATGGTTTGAAATTGCACCTCAACGGTGAAGAGGTTCGCGTCATTCATATGCCTGCCGGACATACTGAAGGCGATTCTATCATTCACTGGACCAAGTCAAACATCATCCACATGGGTGACCTGTTCTTCTTCCGCGCGACCTTCCCGTTTGTCGACGGCGGCAGCGGCGGCAATGTGCGTGGCGTAGTCGCGGCGGCAGACAAGGCACTCGCTATTGCCGACGACAAGACTAAGATCATCCCCGGTCACGGTGCGGTCGCAACCAAGGCCGATCTGTTGGCATATCGCAACATGATCGCTGAAATCATTGACAAGGTTGAGGCCGGGATCAAGTCAGGTAAGACGCTTGACGCCATCAAGGCTGAAAAGCCGGCCGACGGTTATGGTGTAAACCCCAGTGGTTTCATCACGGCTGACCGCTTCGTTGAAACCGTATACAATATGGTCAAAAGCTAAGGCGCGGTGCCGCCGAGCGCTTCGATTTCGGAGCGGAGCGACTTGATCAGCGGCTGGATTTTTTTGAGACGCGGCGCTTCCTGATCGAGGATGGCTGCGAAAGCGTTGCGTTTGAAATTGCGCACGTCTGCGTCGGCAATCGGGATGCCAGACGGC
The DNA here is from genome assembly GCA_041753095.1 of Sphingorhabdus sp. Classification (GTDB taxonomy): domain Bacteria; phylum Pseudomonadota; class Alphaproteobacteria; order Sphingomonadales; family Sphingomonadaceae; genus Sphingorhabdus_B. The sequence goes on from JBGSVG010000070.1 coordinate 3,454, forward strand.
AGCGACGACAGCACGATATCGATCAACCGTTCGGCACCGTGCAAGCGGCCCCAGAGATAATCATTCTCGCGGTAGGCGCGGCTGAAGAATGCGCCGAAATTGTTGAGCTCGATGCCTTTCAGCGTCGCTGCGGCGCCGCCCGTCCGAATGGCGTTGCAGTCCTCGGGCGATATGCGGTCCACTTTGACCGGATCAAACTCGTCAAGGCCTTCGCCTTGCAACAACGGCAGGGTGGCAATGTCGTACAGTGGATAACCGATGTAGCCTAAAAGCATCGTGCGCCTGCTCTCATCGGGCATTTGCAGCAGGGCATCGCATAATAGCCGGTCTGCGAGCCGGTCGGTTTCGATGAGTGCCCGGCGTTCGGCCAGCCGGTCCAGCAGGATGCCGGGATTTTCGATGCCTCTAGCAACTATCTCGGCAAAATCGCTTCCCAAATAATCCGAAGTTTCCCGCTCCAGAAATAGCGACAGGCACGCATAGATATTGTCGTGCATGATTTTGGTGCCAATACCCTCTTCGCCATAGTCGGCCTCAATCTCGTGCGCCAACCGGCGTGCGAGAAAGCGCAGGCGGCGGATACGGTAGCGAATATCGTGATCGCGGAAAAACTGGATTGATTGTTTAGTTGCGCCAACGCCCTTGGTACCCGCCATTGCTTCAAGACCTCGAGCCCTGATTTCGGCCCAGACCGCGCCCCGCAAATTCCTGAAATGGAGCGAGTCGCCCTCGGGGTAAGCGCGGCGCGCAATCGCCATGATGTCGTCCACTACGCCAGCCATTTTGAGATGCCCATATGCCGGATAACTATACCCTGCCGCCTGCGCGCCTTTCTGGTTGGCGGTCGAGCGCCATTTCTCCAGCCGCTCGGGTGTCGGCTGTGACAGGAACCATGTTTTGCCAAGCATCTGTTCGATGGTCTTCTCAACCTCAACGCGCAGACTGTCGGTAATCTGCCGCATCCGTTCGACGCGCTCAGTTCGCCCTTCGAGCTTTTCGAGGCTGTCGCGGATGGGCTGTTCGCGCGGGATGTTGGACGTCGCCCCGAATATCGTCGAGAAAAAACCTGGCGGTTTCTTGCGCGCACCGTCCTGCGCATTGGTGCCACCGCGCCGCTTGAAGCGGAAACTTGGCCGGCCGGGTTTGGGGTCGATATAGACAAACCGCCGGTCAACCTCGCGCCGCGCCGGGCGGTTGCGTAGCGCCTCGATTGCCTGATTGAACGGCGCATTGGCGAGCACCGAACCGTCGATCAGCATCGCGTCGGCGGCAACGCCAGCGGCAAATTGCTGCGGTAATATCCGTTGCAGAAAAGCGTCGCGGCCCTGCCATTCGATACCGCGCGTCTTGATCTGTGCATCGAGTTCATGTGCGGAAAAAGGCGGGAAGGCACCAGGAAAGCTTGCGGTCGCTCGTGCCGCAAATACCAGTTCCGGGATCGCTGCAATATCCATACCCTGACGGCCACGTGTAGAGAAGCTGATCGTGATGCGGTGTTCGGATTCAACGACCATCGAAGGACTGTTCAGCATCAATACCTGATCATGTCCGGCAAAATCGGTCACGGTGACGAACAGATCGAGCGGCTGATGTTGTGGCAAAAGCGCCTTACCCGTCATTCCCTTCGCCATCGCATCGAACGCATCAAGTAGCAGCCCCGAAAACACCTGCCCGCCAAACGGCGGCGCAAACCAGCGGGCGCGGACAAAGCGCGATAACTTCGTCGCGACTTCCTCCTTGGCCTCGTCGGCGACCATCCGGTCAATGGCACCGCCTTT
>JBGSVG010000071.1:0-6139 GCA_041753095.1 Sphingorhabdus sp.
TCGCCCGGGTTGGTTGCATGAGTGGCGCAGCAATGCGTCGCCTAGATGAATGGTCGCACATCCGCCGAAGCTTTAGCGAAGGTGGAGGACAGAACCCGGCTTACAGACCCTCTGGCTTTTTACCCCATAGCCGAAAGGCGACGAGGTAAATCGCAACCACGACGGCTTCGATAACCATCGGTGGGCCGACCCGAGGGCTATATCCGTCGATTGCGACGCTAACCAAGCGGCCCATCAGTGCGCTACCAGTCAACAATGTCGCAGCGAGCAGCCAGGTCTGGTCATGCTTTGCTGCGGCAATGATGGCGAACAATCCGATGCCGATGAACAGGCCACCCACATCGGCCCTGATATTCGCGCGACCGATATCACCAACCGCTTCGATGCCCCGCTCTGCTACCAGCGTATCAACTTTGAACCAATGCTGCAGTGTTCCAAACAATGAAAGCAGCCCGATAACTGCCACCAAAATTCTTGATAAAAGCGCCATAATCCCTCCATTTACGCTTACGTCAACATTTACATATCGACATGATTATGTTCTGTGTGGCGCTAGGGACAATTTATTGAAGGGGTAAGTCAATGTCGATTGTGGATCGCGCCAAGAATATCATTATGAGGCCGGTGGATGAATGGAATACCATCGCTGGCGAACCCGCTACTGTAGGGGGGTTGTTCACTGGCTACGCAGCGATTTTGGCCCTTATCCCAGCCGTGATCGGGTTGCTGGCCTCACTGGTTCTAGGCGCTGCATTATCGCAATATATGGGGGGCGCATTGGGCGCATTGACGACAGGAGCATTGCTAACTCAAACTGTTCTTGGCTATGTGTTTGGTTTGCTGCTGATATTGACCATGAGTTATTTGGTCAACGCTGTATCTCCAAGTTTCAACGGCAAGCAAGACCTGATCCAGTCGACAAAGCTCATGGTTTACTCGGGTACTGCAGCTTGGGTGGCATCATTGTTTCTGATAATACCTATCTTGGGTTTCCTGGTATATTTCGGCGGTATAGCCTATTCGGTGTACCTCATTTATCTCGGTCTTCAGCCCGTCATGGGAATACCAAAAGAAAAAGTCGCCGGAATGACCGTTGTTGTTGTTTTGGCATATATCGTGCTAGCAATTGTGTTTGGTCTTGTTCAACAGGCGGTAACTGGATTTGGCGCAATGAACGCAGCAATCCCCGGCGCATAAATTGCGCTGACGGGTCTAGCAAAATTGCCATGCCGTCGCTAAGTCGGCGGCATGACGCGTAACACTGGCAGAAATGACTGGGGATTCCCCCGCTGGCGCGGCTATGGCAGCAGCAGCGAAGCGCAGCAGGTGCGCCTGTGTGACCGCTATGGGTGCAACAAGGCCGGAAATTGCCCCGCGCCGAAATCTCCCAACAGCCCGGACCGCTGGATGTTCTGCGAAGAACATGCCGGCGAATATAACCGCGGCTGGGATTATTTCGAAGGGCTGACCAAAGAAGAGGCCGAGCAGCGCGAGGCCAATGAGAAGCGCGATTTTTCGGGCTACAAAGAAGCCGCCCATTATGGCTGGGCGGGATCCGGCGACGGCAGCCGCAGCCGCGACGAAATGCACGCGCTCGATATATTGGGTCTGGAGAGCGATTCCAGCTTTGAAGATGCCAAAAAAGCGTGGCGCAATATTGCCAAGCTGACTCACCCCGACGTGAATCCCGGCAATGCCGATGCCGCAAAAGCGTTTCAGGCGGGGCAGGCGGCCTATGACGTGCTGCGCGTTGCCGAAGAGCGGCGGGAGTGGAAGGGCTAGCCACTTGCACTCGTAAATGCCCACGCGCATAGGACGCGCGTGATTCGAGCATTTTCGCCATTCAGAAACATTGCGGCCGCCCTGATTGTGCTCGCGCTGGCGTTGCGTATGGTAATTCCGTCAGGTTTTATGCCATCCAGCGAGCGCGGCTTTGCCCTGACTATTTGTACCGGCATGGACACCCAGACTGTCTGGATGGACAAATCTGGCAAGCTTCTAAAAGAAGACCCGTCAAAAGGTAAATCGGTCGAGCATCAGCCTTGCGCATTTGCAGGGGCGACTACGGCGTCCGACCTCCCTGCCGATGATTTCACTATCGCACTGGCACCTGTTGCAGCAACGGACCCTGTCTTTGCGCCAAGGGACGTATCTGTCGGTCATGGCCTTGCAGCCCCGCCGCCGCCTGCGATCGGTCCACCTTCCTTCATCTAAACCGACTGGCTGCTGTGCGGCCCATCTTCCGTTTGGATTTAGGAAATCAAATGAGCATCAAACAGCGCAAAGTGGCGCCGTCACCCTATCGCGCGGTATGGCGCTGGCATTTCTGTGCCGGGCTATTTGTCGCGCCCGTTCTGCTGCTGCTGGCTATCACCGGCAGCCTGTATTTGTTCGACCGCGAGTTCGAGAACTGGTGGGACGCAGATTTCTCCAAAGTCAAAGTTGAGGGCCAACGACAGTCGCTGGCCGCGCAAGAGGCAGTGGCGCAGGCGGTCGATCCGGCAAGCACAGTGAAGCGGGTCGTACTGCCCTACGACCGAGACGACACCGCAAAATGGCTTTTGCAAGGGACCGACGGTCGCAAGCATGAGGTGCATGTCGATCCATATACGCTCGCCATTACCGGCATCCGCAATCCTCAGGATGCACCAATGGCTGTCATTCGCCGTATTCACGGCACCTTGCTGGGGGGCGAGATTGGCAGTCATATTGTCGAGCTTATCGCGTCTTGGACACTAGTAATGCTGGTCACGGGACTTTGGATGTGGTGGCCCAAGCATTGGCGGATACGTGGCGTGCTGGTGCCACGTATCGGAGTGGGTGGACGCCGGATGTGGCGTGATTTGCATGCGGTGCCCTCCGCTATCGTCTCGCTCTTCGTCATAATGCTTGTGCTGACAGGGCTGCCTTGGTCCGCATTCTGGGGCGTTCAATTTTCGAAGCTCGGGGAGGTAGTCCCTTTTGTCGCACCAACGCCGAATTTTGCGACACACGCACCTGCTGTGCATGCGGAACACAAAGCCGGAACCGAAAGGGCTATGGCACCCGCGCACGACCATATGGACCATATGCAGCATATGGTACCGTCAGATGATCCCGCTGCTGCAAAAATCCGCTGGGTTATTCAGAATAGCCCAGCGCCTGTGGGCGGTGATCAGCTCGTCGGAATTGCTAAGGTAGAGCCGCATCTCGCAATGCTCGACCGGGCCACCTATGGCGAAGGCGTTCGTATTTTTTATCCCGATGGACCGGGCGGTACGTTTATGATCAATTATATCCCCAATAAGGCGGAGGGCCAGCGAACGATCCATGTCGATCCAGCTAATGGCGGCGTGCTGGATGATATCGGATGGCTGCAATATAGCGCGGGCGGGCGGCTCATCGAATGGGGAACAATGCTCCATATGGGGCGACAATATGGGCTTGCAAATCAGTTGGCAAATTTGGCTATTTGTCTGGCGCTAATCGGCGCGGTGATCTCGGCGCTGGTACATTACTGGAAAAGGAGGCCCAAGGGACAAGGTGGGGCGCCAGCAGTGCATGCCGACGCGCGGTTGCCGAAAGGTCTTAAAGGCGCTTTAATCGCTATGGCAATTGCGTTTCCGCTCGTTGGTGCGTCGATGTTGCCAGTGCTGATTTACAGCTATTTCAGAAAGACAATTTAGGCATAACGCGCCGCTGTTTCGCCAATGAGCGAAATCATATTCGGAATGCCCTGAGTCCGGTTTGAGCTGAGTTGGTTTTGCAAGTCAAACGGGGCGAGGGCATTTTCGATATCTGTTGCCAAGATGTCGGCAGCCGATTTGTTTTCGACGGTTTTGAGCACCAATGCGATGATGCCCTTCGTAATTGCTGCATTGCTGTCAGCCAAAAAGGTAAGCCCGCTATCTCCAGTAACCGGATACACCCAGACATTCGCCGAACACCCGCGCACTAGAGTGGCATCGGTTTTAAGCGCTGCCGGCATCTCCGGCAATTCGCGGCCAAGATCGATCAGCAGCCGGTAGCGGTCGTCGGCTTCAAGAAATTCATATTCTTCCTGGATTTCGGTAAGGTTGGTCATAGCCCCAGCGCTTATGGCGGCAGGGGTCAGATATCAATCCCTGCCGCGATGGCTTCGAGCTTTTTCACGCGTTCTTTCAGGTCGGCAACTTCGATCCGCGATGTTGCCGATGGCACTGGTGCATCGCTGCCTTGCCGAACTGCGTCAAGCTCGGCATGTTTCAGCGCTATCCAGTCACGCCAGCCGCGTAGGCCGAGCGATGAGACAATCCCGACGCACAGTACAGCAAATGCACCGATGATGATGTAGAAATTGGGATCCTGTGACATTGGTTCCGTCCTTTCGTTCACATGCGCGCCGCGTTCAGCGGTCACGCAATTCCTCTATCTGGCGGTTAAGGTCAGTGGCGCTGTTGTTGTCGGTCGCGATCCGTTCCAGAACCTGGATACGGTCTTTCAGAGCTTTGATTTCATTATGCATCGCCTTGGCGTCGCTATCGCTGATTAGGCGTTGCGTCTTGTTGCCGAGCATATCTTCGTTTTCGATAATGCCATGCTTGGCCTTGTGCCTGCTCTGGATAATCTTGCCGATGGTGACAATCGCGATAATCGCCACAACCATTTCAAACGGACCCATATATTTCCTCCTGCAATCTTTTGGTTGGCGGTTAGTTCAGCGGCTTGTCGCGTAAGTCTTCGATTGCGTCCGCGAGGTTATTGCTTTTATCGGTTATGATGCGTTCCAGAACCTGCACCCGCTGCTCCAACCGTTCGTTACGAGCGGCATATTGCGCGGCATTTTCGCTGTTGGTACGCGACATGATTTCAAGCTCTTTCTGCTTGTGCCGCGACCAGAGCGCGAAGCCACCCAGCAGGAAAGGTGCCAGTGGAATGAGAATCCAGATTTCCTGAAACATTCGTTTATTCCTTAGTTGCTTGGGCCACGAAGGGCTTCGATTTCGGACGTAAGACGATGGCTGTCATCGACGACGATTTTTTCGACATTGGCCAAACGGTCTTTGATTGATCCGAGCTCGGCACGCAGCTGGGCATTTTCCTGAGAGAGCAGCTTTACCCGCTCCACCGCTTCCTGGTCGGTTTTCGGATACACAGCCTGACCCCAAGCGCCGTCGAGGGGATATCCGTTTTTAATCCGCAGCCACGTCGTGATCACCCAGCCGGTTACACCGGCAACGGTTATCAATGTAATTGGCATGGCGAGGCGCATCAGGCCATCAATCACTACCGGGTCCATATTTAGTCTCTCCCAAGCATTTTAGCGCAGATTTTCGATCTCTTCGGACAAACGTCCTGCCTTGTCGGTTACTATACGCTCCAGCACCGCGATACGTTCTTCCAGATGACCGATCTTTCCGTTGAGCGTCTCATTTTCGGTACTCAGCAACATGATCTTGCGATCAGCGTCGGCATCGACTTTCGCAGTCTTTCCACCCCACTCGTCTTCCAACGGGTAACCATGCTTGGCGCGGATCCAGTTGTTGAATATCCATCCGGCGGTGCAGATCATGACGATCGCAATGATGAATGACGGTCCAGCAAAATTCATTACAGGTCCTTCCATGGCAGCCGGCGGGTGACCGGACGGATGTCCGCATTACGGAAATCCACGCTCCAGTTGCGACGGTCAGCTTCGCGCTTCTTGTTGGCGAAGTGACGATATCCGAGCCAGGCAACCAGCGCGAGAACGATTAAGGTAAACATGTTTTGTTGTCCTCCCAGACGCTGCGCTTAGCGCAGGCTTTCGATTTCGTCGGCCAGCTGTTTGTTGTTGCTGACATAATAGAGTTCGACATCGGCCAGGCGGTTGTCGATTTCGCGAAAGCGCGACCGGATGTCGCGGGTGGTCCGGGCAGGTGACTGGCGGACGCCCTGCCAGAATTTCTGGTCTTCATTATCAACGTACAGATGAATAGGCTTCTTGTTCGCGAACCATGCTGCGCCCCAGTAAGCGACTAAAGTCCAAGGGAAACCACCGGCCAGCGTTAGGATAACAGCCCCGAGGCGGACCCACAGAACATCGACACCGGTGTAGTCGGCTATGCCTGCGCAAACACCTTTCCATTTGGCGTTCTGCTTATCGAGATAAAATTGCGTATGTTTGCTGCTCATCTCAACG
>JBGSVG010000072.1:0-4266 GCA_041753095.1 Sphingorhabdus sp.
CTATACACACTTTCCAGGCGTGCGCCTTCGACCACTCGGCCACGTCTCCGCATCCCATTCGGGAAGCGACGCCCCTAGCGGCTCCTTTGCGCTTTCGCAAGGGCAACGGATTTGCAATAACGTGGCCATGAAAAGATATCTAACTCTCGCCGCCAGTGCTGCGATTTTTGCCGCGCTCCCGCTTTCTGCCCAAGACGCGAAGACCTATCCCGCGCCGGGCGAGATTGTGGCGGCGGCAAAGGCGGATGAGTGGGTAGTGATTGCACCGTCCGACGTACTGGTGATGGACCTCGCGCCCGATGCCAAGGCCAAACCGCGCCGTGTGGTCATCCAGCTGATGCCAGCGCCGTTCAGTCAGGGCTGGATTGGCAATATCCGCAAGCTGGCGGCGGCGAAGTGGTGGGACGGGACGGCAGTGGTCCGGGTGCAGGATAATTATGTGACGCAATGGGGCGATCCGACCGAAAAGAAGGCATTGCCGGAGGGATTGGAGGCGGTACGTGAGAGTGAGTATGTTTCTGAGCGAACTGCACCCGCTCCATGCCCTGCTGAAATATCCGATCCGGGAATGTGCGTGGGTTCGACCGAACATTTGTTATCCAATCCTATCGAACCTGACCGCTACAGTGCGTCAGGCTTCGCTGATGGTTGGCCTATTGGAACTGATGGGGGCGAAACGTGGCCAACCCACTGCTACGGCATGGTCGGTGTAGGCCGCAACCTGTCGCCTGATACCGGCACCGGCGCGGAGCTGTACACCGTCATCGGCCATGCACCGCGGCATCTCGATCGCAATATCGCGCTTGTCGGACGCGTGATCGAAGGGATCGAGCATCTATCCAGCCTGCCGCGCGGAACGGGTGCGCTTGGTTTTTACGAAAAGGAAGAGGAGCGGGTGCCGATCTTATCCGTGCGGCTGGGCAATGAGGCAAAAGACGTGCCGACTTTCGAATATCTCTCGACCGAAAGCACAAGCTTCGCCGCTTATGCCGGCGCGCGTGCGAACCGGCGCGATCCGTTTTTTATCAAACCTGCCGGGGGCGCGGATATCTGCAATATTCCCGTGCCGGTGCGGCGGAAGGGGAAGTGAAGCCTCCCTCTCCCTTTGGGAGAGGGTTGCGCAGACTTGCAAACTCGTTTGCTAGTCGGAGCTGGGTGAGGGGTTCTGGCCTCCCGATACCGCACAGCCCCTCACCAACTGCGCGTAATCAGCAAGCTGATAACGCTTCGTATCCTCTCCCAATGGGAGAGGGTTTTATCCCGTGACCGAAACCCACACTATCACCGCCGCGCTCTGGATCTGGACCAGCGACAAGGCCCCGGCCAGTTGGCACTTTCTGACCATCGACGGCGAGGCGGGCGAGGCCATCCACGCACTCGCTCTGATGCGGCGGCTGGAGAACGGGCGGCGGCGGGGTTGGGGTTCGATGAAGGTGTCTGCGACAATTGGCGACACAAGCTGGGAAACATCGATATTCCCTGCGAACGAGGCCAATGGCTGGCTGCTGCCGATCAAAGCCGCCGTGCGCAAGGCCGAGGGGCTGGTCACTGGCGACGACGTGACAGTCACGGTTACTATTTAATCCGCCATCAACATCCGCATCTTATCTAATGCTGCTTTTTTGATCTGGCACACGCGCGCTGCGCCGACGCCTAACGTCTCACCGATTTCGTCGAGGTTTAGTTCCTCGGAAAAATATAGCTGCAGGATCATCGCCTCGCGTTCGGACAGCCTGCCGAGATTGGCGACCAGCGCCTCGCGCAATTGCGCCTTTTCGAGAGCGGTATCTACCCCGTCGGCGAGGTCGGCAAACCACATGTCATGGTCCGAATAACTCTCGTCTATCGACTCTTGTCCGACGGGCACCGTAGATGCGGCCATCGCGTGATAGGCATCGGGTTCAAGCCCGGTAGCATTGGCCATTTCGGCATCGTTAGGCGCACGCATATATTCCTGTTCGAGCCGCGCCCGGATGCCCGCCAAATAGCGCCGGTTGGCCATACCCGCCCGTCCCATCCGTGCATCACGGCGCAGTGCATCGATCATCGCGCCGCGTATGCGGGTCTGGGCATAAGGTGCGAAGGCAAGGCCGCGATCCTCGAAATTCTGCGCCGCTTCGACCAATGCGATAAGGCCGATCTGGATTAGGTCCTCGACCTCGATCGCGGTCGACATGCGGCTGTGCACATACCAGGCAATGCGGCGAACGAGCGCGCTGTGCGCCTCGATCAATTGTGGCGCGTTGGCGGTATCTGGACGGACATAGGCGTTGCGGGCTTCATTCGGCATGAGATTCTCCAATTTCTTGCGAGGCATCGGCAAGGCGGGTCTGACCGCCGACCACGGCGATGACATCGACCTTTTTGGTTTCGGGAATTTCGAGGAAAGACAGAACAGCAACGTCGCTGAATTGCGCGCGAAGCAGGCGGGCGACCGCAGCGCGGCATAGCGGCGAGGTGATAATGGCGAAACTACGCGCTGCGATCAGCATGGGTTGAACCGCTTCGTCGATGACGGCGATGATACGGCGGGCGAGCTCCGGCTCGAATGGCCAGCTGGCTTGCGGCGCGGACTGCACCGACTGGACCAGCAGCGTTTCCAGATCGCCGTCGAAAGTAATTGCGGGCAGGGGCATTTTGGCGGGCACGATGGTCTGGACGATGAGCGCGCTTAGTCTTTGCCGAACCGCCTCGATAAGCTCGGCAGCATCAAGATTGCGCGGAGCAAGATCGACCATCGCCTCGGCCACGCGGCGGAAATCGCGCAGCGGAACGCGTTCGGCGAGTAAGGCGCGGCAGAGTGCCGTGATTGCGGCGAGCGAATAAGGCGATGGTGTCAGTCCGCCCGCTAGCTGCGGATAGCTCTCCTTGAGATTGTCGATAAGTGCCTGCGCATCGTCCATGCCGAACAGTTCGGCTGCGGACGCGGTTGCCAGCTGATTGAGATGTGTTGCTATTACAGTCGCAGGATCCACCACGGTGTAGCCGGCAGCAACCGCGTCTGTCCGGTCAGCTTGCGCAATCCACAGCGCATCGAGGCCAAAGCTCGGGTCTTTGACGGCCCGACCTGCTACGCCTTCGAGGACATCACCTGAATCGAGCGCGAGCAGTTCATTGGCCCAAGCTTGGTCTTCGCCGACCAACACCCCGGAAATGCGAATCTGATAGGCGTTGCCGGGAAGCGACAAGTCATCGGCGACTTTGACCATCGGCAGCACAAAGCCGAATTCGCGCGACAGCTGACGACGGATCGCGGTGACCCGGCCCATGAGCGGCGCGCCTTTGCGTTCATCGATAAGGCTGACGAGGCCGTAGCCAAGTTCAAGCGTGATCGGCGCGGTTTCGGCGATTTCGTGCCATTCGATGACATGACCGGGGACGGCATCGATAATGGGGTCGATTGGCGAACGTGGATGCTTTTCGGATTTGCGCAGTAGCCACCAGATGCCACCTGCGAGCGCTGCTGCAGGCAGCACGACGAGTTGCGGCATTGCTGGAACAAGTCCGAGCAGCGTCAATATGCCCGCCACCGGCCCCCATGCCTTGGCATGACCAAATTGCGTTCCGATCTGCCCCGAGAGATCGAGCGGGGATGATACACGGGTGACGATGGATGCCGCCGCAATCGACAGTAGCAATGCAGGAACCTGCGCTACCAGAGCATCGCCGATGGCGAGCATGATGTAAGTCTCCGCTGCCTCGCCAAAGCTCAGGTCATGGCTGACAACGCCAAGTATCAGCCCGCCGAAAATGTTGACGAACAGGATGAGTAGCCCTGCAACCGCGTCGCCCTTCACAAATTTGGATGCGCCGTCCATCGAGCCATAGAAATCGGCTTCGGTTGCGACTTCCTGCCGCCTTGCCTTGGCTTCGTCCGGGGTGACTAGCCCGGCGTTCAGATCGGCGTCGATGGCCATTTGCTTGCCGGGCAGCGCATCCAGCGTGAACCGCGCGGACACTTCTGAGACGCGGCCCGCACCTTTGGTGATGACCACCAGATTGATAATCATCAGCACCGCAAAAACGAACAGCCCGACGATATAGTCGCCGCCGATCAAAACCGCGCCAAATGCCTCAATCACATGCCCTGCTGCCGCAGCGCCTTGGTGGCCGTCGACGAGTACGACACGGGTAGATGCGACGTTGAGCGCGAGCCTGAACAAGGTTGCGAACAGCAGCACGGTAGGAAATGCCGAAAAGTCGAGTGGCTTGGCGACATTCATGGCGACCATCAGCACTGCAAGGCTGATCATGATGTTGAGGATG
>JBGSVG010000073.1:0-5238 GCA_041753095.1 Sphingorhabdus sp.
GCCTGTGGACAAAAATCGGCGCAAGGCTTGGCAAAATAATTTGACCAGCTAACACAGCAACATGAGCGACCCGCGCATCATTAAAGTCGAGCTGGATGAAGCAACGATACTCAGGCGTAATGCCGATATCGAGCAGGAGCGACGCGTGGCGATCTTCGATCTGATCGAGGAAAATTTCTTCAAGCCATTGCGCGACATGGGCGATGGATATGCCGGGCCATTTAACCTCAACATCAGCGTCGAGGAAGGTCGCCTGATCCTTGACATCCGCCGCGAAGATGGCGCGCCCTTTGAAACTTTGATACTCGGCCTTGGCCGATTCCGCCGTATCGTCAAAGATTATTTCGCGATTTGCGACAGTTATTATCAGGCCATTCGCAAAGCGAGTGCAGCGGAAATCGAGACAATCGACATGGCACGGCGCGGTGTGCACAATGAAGCAGCCGAGCTGTTGATGGAGAGGCTGGATGGGAAAATCGAGGTGGATTTTCCAACCGCCCGCCGCCTGTTCACGCTGATTTGCGTGCTACATATCAAGGGCTAGATGCGACCGGCAAGGATCAACGCCAGTTGCTCTATCCCCGCCGCATCATCGGCGTCGAACCGCATCAGCGAGGGGCTATCGAGATCGATAACCGCGATGACTTTACCGTCATGTTTAACAGGGACAACCAATTCCGATGCGCTGTTGGCATCACAGGCAATATGGCCGGGAAAGGCATGCACATCCTTGACCAACTGCGTTTCACCGCTCGCCGCAGCCGTGCCGCAGACACCTTCGCCAAGCGCGATACGGATGCAGGCGGCCTTGCCCTGAAACGGCCCAAGCACGAGTTCGCCATCGACGACTCGGTAAAAACCGGTCCAGTTCACGTCGGGCAGATATTCCCACAATAAAGCCGCCACATTCGCCATATTGGCAACGGCATCGGGCTCACCTGCGGTCAAAGCGTCGGCAGAACGGACGAGCTCGCGGTAGAGTTCGTGTTTCGGTGCGGCGGTATCGATGGTGAATTCATACATGATGCGGTTCCTATCAGTCGAAGCTGACCTTGCCACGGTTTTTCTTGACCGTAGCCCGACCCTTTTTGGCATCGACGCGGCGCGCTTTCGCAGCTTTGCTCGGCTTGGTCGCAACGCGCCGCGCCTGCCGGATATGCGCGCGGTCGATAAGTTCGATGACACGTTCGCGCGCCTCTGCGCGGTTGGCCTCACGAGTGCGGTGGCTGCGCGCGGTGACGATCAGTTCGCCGCCGATGGTCATCTTGCTACCCGCCAGTATCTTCAATTGGCGAAAGGCATATGGCTGCAATCCAAGCGCATAAACATCGACGCGGAGTTGGCAGGCAGTCGCAACCTTGTTGACATTCTGACCTCCCGGGCCGGTGGAGGCCAGGAAGGTTTCCTCAAGCAGATCTTCGGGCAGGTCAAAAGCCATAGCCGCGCCTCTATCAGACACGGCCAATCATTTCCACATTTAGGCAGACAGCTTGGTAGCCGTCTCTGCGACGCGCTTGCCAAGATAGCGCGCACCTTCGAGTTCTGTCTCGCTGGGTTGGCGGCTGCCATCGCCATTGGCAATCGTCGTCGCGCCATAAGGTGCGCCGCCGGTCACTTCATCGTTCCGCATCTGACCAGCAAAGCCATAATCGAGGCCAACAATGGTCATGCCGAAGTGCAGCAGGTTGGTGATGATCGAAAACAACGTCGTTTCCTGCCCGCCATGCTGGGTGGCCGAGGCCGTGAAAGCTGCGCCGACCTTGCCGTTCAGTTCGCCGCGCATCCATACGCCACCAGCGGTATCCCAGAAACTCGCCATCTGGCTCGACATGCGGCCAAAGCGGGTGCCGGTGCCCACAACAATTGCGTCATAATCCTTGAGTTCGTCGATGGTCGCAATCTCGGCTTTCTGGTCAAGTTTGAAATGCGCGGCCTGTGCAACTTCAAGCGGTGCGGTTTCAGGGACACGGCGGATGGTGACGTCCGCGCCCGCGCCACGTGCACCTTCGGCGATGGCTTCGGCCATGGTTTCGATATGGCCGTAGCTCGAATAATATAGGACTAGGACTTTGGTCATGGGGGTTTCCTTTTGGGGAGAGGGGGTGCCCCCTTCCGTTTTGCAGAAGGGGGCTGGGGGAGGTGTTATTCGCTATCGACGAGGACGATTTCGGCATCCTCAAGCGCGGTGATTGTAATCGAGCCTTCGCCTATCGCCACGCCGTCGCGGGCATTGGCCCGTTGGCCGTCAATTTCGACTGCGCCGGTTGCTGGCACCATATAGGCGTGGCGCGTTGCACCGACTTCATAGGTCAGACTCTCACCCGCTTTCATCGTCGCACCAAGCACACGCGCATCTGTGCGGATGGGAAGCGCGTCGGCATCGTCGGCAAAACCGCTCGCCAGAACTTGCCATGCACCCGAACGGTCGCCTTTGGGAAAGGGCTTCGCCCCCCAACTTGGCGATCCGCCCTTGCGGTTGGGCATGATCCAGATCTGGAACAAAGTCGTCGGTTCATTTTCCAGATTATATTCGGCGTGGCGAATGCCGGAGCCCGCGCTCATCACCTGCACGTCCCCTGCCTCGGTGCGGCCTTCGTTACCTAGGCTGTCCTTGTGGGTAATTGCGCCGGTGCGGACATAAGTAACAATTTCCATATCGGCATGCGGGTGCGGCGGAAAGCCCGATTGCGGGGCGATCAAGTCATCGTTCCAAACGCGGATCGCGCCCCAGCTCATGCGGTCCGGGTCGTAATAATCGGCGAACGAAAAATGATGATGCGCGTCGAGCCAGCCGTGATTGGCAGCGCCGAGGGATGCAAAGGGACGGATTTCAACTTTGGTTTTTGTGTCAGCCATATCGGTCACTCCTGCTTGGGGGTGGATTTCATAGTCACAAAATAGGCACCCGAATTAGGATTGAAATAGAAACGTTAGAAACATATTGTTTCCAAATATGAGACTTCCCGATTTCGAAGCCTGGAGCATTTTCGCCTGTGTTGTGGAGCATAAGAGCTTTACCGGCGCGGCGGATTCTCTTGGCCTATCCAAGGCTACCGTATCAAAGGCCGTCACACGGCTGGAATCCCAAGTCGGCGCGCCGCTCTTCCACCGCACCTCACGCCGGCTGTCGCTCACCGACAGCGGCGCGAAGCTGGTCGAACATGCGCGTGCGATATTGGCCGAGGGCCAAGCCGCCGAAGAAGCCGCGCGCGACGAGGCATCCGAACCTGTCGGCCTAGTCCGCCTCGCCGTACCGATGAGCTTCGGGTTGAGTCATGTTGGGCCTGTGGTCGCAGATTTCCTCTGCGCATATCGCGGAATCAGCATCGACATGCATCTAAGCGATGCCAAGGTCGACCTGATAGGTGAAGGCTTCGACATCGGCCTGCGGATCGCGTCGCTGCCCGATAGTTCTTTGCGTGCCCGAAAACTGCGTGACGTCAAAACCCACATCGTTGCTGCACCAGCCTATCTCGACCGCATGGGTACCCCGCGCCACCCTGTTGAACTTGGCGAGCATGAATGCCTGCGCTATTCGCTACTCAAGATGCCGGAACTTTGGCGCTTCACCAACAGCAAAGGCGAAGAAGCCGCTGTTCGCCCCCATGGCCGCCTGCGCGCCAACAACAGCGATGTCATGCTCTACAGTTTAAGGTCGGGCCATGGCATCGCGGTGGTGCCTGACTTCATCATCGACGCCGATCTGACAAGCGGCGCGGTTGTGCCGATATTAGAGGGCTGGCGACCGCAGCCAGTCGCGCTCCATCTGGTGACGCCGCCGGGGACGATCAGGCCAGCGCGGGTGACGGCGTTGATCGAGTATTTGGTGGAGCGATTGGGTCCAACAACCGGCGCCTAATTTACAGTCTGTTTTTTGGAGGCGAGGAGCAAGGCTTCAATTGAGTTCCTCAAACCAGCGCGGCGTTCAGTCGCGACCTTGCCCCATTCTTTCTTGGCAATAACCTCGGGAACATATTTTCTCCCATCGTCGACCTTCATCTGCCGACCAAACTGACCCGCTTCCGGTGGAACTTCCCTCGTGGTTCCATTCGCCAATCCAAAGGAAATCTGGCTCATCCCGCCCATGCACAAAAACTTGGCATCGCCTGATGCCAATCTTTTCGGTGCAGTGGCTTGTTCTACCTCAACCACATAATCGAGTATCTGCGTCCGCTCTTCGTCAGACAAAGACGCAGCAAAATCCCAAATCCCCGGCGTGTAACGCATGATCTGGTCGATACGGTTCGACGGCGCAGTCTTGTCGACACATTGCGTACCGTCGATGTTCGTCGCACTTATCGCATAGAGATGCATAAGCAGGGCAGTGCTTTGAATAGCCCTTTTTTGAAGTTCGTCTTTGATCGATGAGGCCATGTACCATAACCCAGAACCATAAGCCAAAGACAGAAAGGCCGAGTTGCCGTCGAGCGTCTTTTGGCGAAGCCACATGAGATCGGCGTCAAATTCAGGCTGATCTTTTGGGCTCTTCAACATCTTGCCCAGTTCCAACCAATCTTCAGCTGATAACAGCTTCTCCAATCTTGCTTCACGCGACTCGCTTAACAAGACCTCTGCGCTGCCAGTTTGGCCAGCAATAACTGCAATTGGCGCTGAAATAAGCAATGCCAAAGCTAACAACATTTAGGTGCCCCTTTTCGTCGCTACACAATAATATTTACAAGGATAAGAGGCGTAACGCATTTTATGATCGAAGCAATGATTTCAATTTTGAGATGACCGCATCCTCTCACCTTACAATGTAGGATTTGATTTGAGACCGTTATTCGGTCGGTCCGAAAGGGTCGGTATTGCTCTTTGACATTGTGGTCTCACGGGAACTCAAATTGCGGTTCCGCCATCGGTTGCAGTTGTAAACTGCCCTGACCCCCAAGCCGCGTCGGGGGGTGGCGTAGGCACAACTTCCTCAACTTCGTAAATCTTGCCTTACACTTTTTCGCACAAGTTGCTCGAATGTGGATGAAGTTCGTCATCTGACCGAAAAAATTTCAACATGTTCAAATGACTCCTAAACCCGCGGAAATGAGTCATTTTTTATCTTAATCTTCGCTTGCGACTCGTTGGAATCGCTGCGTTAAGACGAAATTAACCTTTTCAGTTCATTTCCAATATGGTTAATGAAAACCAATGACTGCATCGCAGGGGTGTGGATCGGTCGTTGGGTAGTTGCAAAACTAAGAGGGGTTTGCCCAATGCGTGTGCTTTTGATTGAAGACGAGC
>JBGSVG010000074.1:0-1502 GCA_041753095.1 Sphingorhabdus sp.
CAAGGCAAAGTCACGTCGCCGGTGACGGTAAATCTGCCGGGCGGTGCGCTGAAGATTGCCTGGGCACCGGATGAGCCCATCATCATGACCGGCGGAACCACTTATGTGTTCAAAGGCCAAGCCGACTGGGACAACTTCGGATGAACGCCCTGCTGGGAAAACCGGAGGTAATCAGCATGGGCTGCCGCCTAAATCTGGCGGAAAGCAATGCACTGGCCGAACAGCTGGCAGCGCATGATGATATCGTCATCGTCAACAGCTGTGCGGTCACCAACGAAGCTGTCCGGCAAACCCGGCAAGCGATCAGGCAGGCGCACAAACGGCGCCCCGATGCGCGTATCTGGGTCACTGGTTGTGCAGCTCAGGTGGAGCCTGAAACCTTTCAGCAGATGCCCGAGGTATCCGGCGTGTTCGGCAATGCCGAGAAGCAGGATGCTGCGTTATTGCACGGACTGATGGAATTGCCGGACCGTCCCGTGGTTGTGTCCGACATAATGACCCTGCAGCAGACTGCACCGCATCTGGTTACCGCCTACTCCGGCAAAACCCGCGCCTTTGTCGAAGTCCAGAATGGTTGCGATCATCTCTGTACATTTTGCATCATACCTTATGGTCGCGGCAATAGCCGCTCGGTTCCAGCGGGTAGCGTCATCGAGCATATCCGCAAGCTCGTGGACAACGGCTTCAAGGAAGTGGTGCTGACCGGCGTAGATGTGACCAGCTATGGCCATGACCTGCCGGGTGCACCCAATCTGGGCCATCTGGTCGAGCGCATATTGAAATTCGTGCCTGATTTACCCCGCCTTCGCCTCTCGTCGATTGACGGCGTGGAAATTGATGACCGGTTGTTCGATCTGATAACCGCCGAATCCCGCGTTATGCCGCATGTGCATTTGTCGTTGCAGGCGGGGGATAACATGATTCTCAAGCGCATGAAGCGCCGGCACAGTCGGGAGCTCGCGATTGAGCTGGTTGAACGGATGCACGCGAAACGCCCGGAAATTGCGATCGGCGCTGACATAATTGCTGGCTTCCCGACAGAGGATGCGGCGATGTTTGCCAACAGCCTCGATCTGGTTCGCCAAGGCAAAATCGTTCACGGACCTATTTTCCCTTATTCACCCAAGCACGGCACGCCCGCCGCGTTAATGCCTCAAGTGGTCGCATCGGCCATCAAAGCACGCGCGAAGGCGTTGCGGGATGCGGTGGCGGATCAGCGTCAAGCATGGTTAGAGGCGCAGATCGGTACCATGCAACAAATCGCGGTCGAAAATAGCGGTGTGTCTGGTCATGCGGAAAATTTCGCTTATGTGAAGCTGGATAAGCAAATGACCGAGGGCAGCATTGTCACCGCAGTCGTAAACGAAATAAAGGATGGGCTATTGTTGGCGAAGGTTATCGAATGACCGAAAAGGAAGGCTGGAAAGACCGGCTGTTCGGTGGTTTCAAGAAAACCTCGACAAAGCTTACCGAAAATATAACCGGCCTTGTCACCAAGGCGA
>JBGSVG010000075.1:0-4600 GCA_041753095.1 Sphingorhabdus sp.
TGCTGAATTGCGCCCTGTTTGATCTGGGTGCTGAATAGGATTGGCGTGTGAAAAGACACAAGACAAATTTGGTTAACACGTTGAAAGAGCGGGCAGCAGCGGAGGGCTTCGTGGCGTTTGGGATTGCGCCGGGTAAGCTTGCACCTCTGGCCGGCGAGCGGCTGCACCAATGGCTTGCCGACGGGCGGCATGGCGAGATGCTGTGGATGGAAAGCCGCGCCAATCAGCGCGCCAGCCCAGATGCGTTATGGCCAGAGGTCAGGTCGGTAATCATGCTGGGGATGAGTTACGCACCGCCGAATGATCCGATGGCGCTGGCAGACCATCCCGATCGCGCGCGGATTTCGGTATATGCGCAAGGGCGAGATTATCATGATGTGGTCAAGGGCGCGCTGAAACGCGTTGCTGGATGGCTGGCACATGAGGCCGGCATCGGGGTTAAGGTTTTCGTCGACACCGCACCCGTGATGGAAAAGACTTTAGCCGAGGCAGCGGGGCTGGGCTGGCAGGGCAAACACAGCAATGTCGTCAGCCGCGAACATGGCAGCTGGCTATTTCTCGGCGCGATCTACACTACCGCCGAGCTGGAGCCGGATGTTGCTGGCGCGGACAATTGCGGATCGTGCCGCGCCTGCCAGGACATCTGCCCGACCGATGCCTTTCCTGCACCATATCAGGTCGATGCGCGCCGCTGCATATCCTATCTTACCATTGAACATAAGGGACCGATTGACCGCGATCTACGACCGCTGATTGGTAATCACATCTATGGCTGCGACGATTGTCTTGCGGTCTGCCCGTGGAATAAATTTGCAGAAAGTGCGGCAGCCAACAAAGCGTTTCTGCCGCGTGCCGAACTGGTCGCGCCGCGATTAGCCGATCTTCTGGCATTGGATGATGATAGTTTCCGACGCCTTTTCGCAGGTTCGCCAATCAAGCGAATCGGACGCGACAGATTTGTCCGCAATGTAGCGATTGCAGCCGGAAATAGCGCCGATAACGCATTGCGCGACCCTTTAACGGCGCTTCTTCATGACCAAAATGATGTCGTTCGCGATGCTGCATCATGGGCCATCGAGGAACTCGATAAAGCCGTTTAGCGCCGCTGCAGTGCGTCGACGCAAGCGGCGCGATCCACCGCCGCTCCATCGCTCCGCCGCGCATCGACATGGGTGACGATTTCAGCCCCGCTTTTGCCATCAGGATAAAGGAAGGCATCGAGCACGCAGGCCTTGCCGGTGAATTGCAGCTTGCGGCCATAGACCTCAACCACGTCCAGCCGGGGTTCACCGAACAGGCGTTTGAGCGCGCTGACATCCTTGCCCATCACCGCCTCCAGCCCTCGCTTGTCGATTGCAGGGCGTGACGGAAAAGCCGCTGCGGTGCGTTCGGGCGCGGCGGCAGGGCGCGGCGCAGGGGCCGGACCTGAAACGCATCCTGCAACCAGCAACGTCGCCGCCACGCCCAAATAATTCATAATCTGCTAACCCCCGAATGCGCCATATGCACTGCCGTCGCAGTAGCCAATACTGGCACGATCAGGTTGAAAAAGGGAACCATCATTCCGACTGTTCCGGTCAGGCCGAGCAACAGGCGCGGCAGTTTGCGCATAGTGCCATGCTCCTTCCCGTGCCGGGCAACGAGCATATCCTCCAGATCGCGGCCCAGTAAAAGCGCATTGACGAGCAGGAACGCGATGGCTGTGCCAATGCCCGTGAAAAGCAGCAGAAGATAGAAGGGCAACGCAAGTAAATTGTAGCCAATAACACGCGCCACAGACCGTAGTGCCATTCCTGCTCCATTGACCAGTCCGGGCCTTTTGCCAGTCATGGCGTGTTGGGGATAATGCCGGTCCTCGACTGCGTCGATGATGTCATCGGCAAATACCCAAGTGATGGCCACGGCGACAATACGGAACAGCAGCAAGGTCGACAGCAATGTGGTCGCAGCGGCGAGAAACGCGCCGAAAACCGACGCATCCGCAGCTCCGACCCCTATCCGGTCAAGGCCGATCCACTCCATGCCCCAGCTCATCACCCACCACAGTGCGAAGCCCAGAACGAGAAAGGCGAGCAAGGTCAGCAATATCACGCGAACGAGCAGCCGCTGAACGCGGGTATCGGCGAGGCTTTGGAAGGCCATGACAATCGCTTGGATCATCGGCCCAAAATAGGAGGTGTATTACTCATGTCAATCACCTAATTGTCTTGCTCGATTGGCGAACCCCCACTAGGGCGCGCGAAACTTTTGCAGGAATATAAATGACCGACATCCGCTTCGACGTTCTCGCCATTGGTAACGCCATCGTAGACATCATTGCCGATACGAACGACGCATTCATCAATAGCGAAGGCCTGACGAAGGGCAGCATGCAGCTGATCGACGAGGCCCGCGCCAAAGCATTGTACGATCATATGGGCCCGGCGCGCGAGATCAGTGGTGGTTCTGCGGCGAATACGCTCGCCGGGCTGGCACGACTTGGCCATAAGACCGCGTTTATCGGCCAGGTTGCCGATGATCAGCTTGGCGGCGTCTTTGCCCATGACATCCGTGCCGGCGGCATTCACTTCGAGGTTCCGGCCCGCGACGGCGCGCCTGCAACGGCATGTTGCTACATCCTGGTGACGCCCGACGCGCAACGGACGATGAACACGTTTCTGGGTGCTTCTCAATATCTGCCAGCACGCCTGATCGACAAGTCGCTCATCGAAAGTGCCTCCATCCTTTATCTCGAGGGCTATCTTTGGGATCCCGAAGAGCCACGCGCTGCGATGCGGACGGCAATTGACGTCGCACGGGCGGCGGGCCGCAAGGTCGCGCTGACGCTGTCGGACGCGTTCGTCATTTCGCGTCATGGCCCCGATTTCCTTGCCGAAATGGAAGCGGAACGGATCGATATATTGTTCGCCAATGAGGTTGAGATTTGCGCTCTGAACAATAGCGACGATTTCGAGGCATCGGTTGCTGCCATCGCTTCAAAAGTGCCGCTGCTCGTCTGCACTAGGGGCGAACATGGCGCAATCGCGGTCGAGGGCGGGGTCCGCACCGAAGTACCGGCCGAGCCAGTCGCAAAATTGGTCGATACGACCGGCGCTGGCGACCTGTTCGCGGCGGGCGTTTTTGCCGGTATCGCTCAAGGCCGCTCTATGGCGGACAGCCTGACGATGGGCGCGGTCTGCGCTGCCGAGATCATTTCGCATTACGGCGCGCGGCCGGAAGCCGACATCGCCGGGCTGGTCAAGGCTCGTCTGGGTTAGGCGTTTTTTTGAACAATACGCGGTCTTCCGGACCGAAGCCCCAGCGCCAGATGATCCAGCCATAAATTCCGATGATGGCGGGGATGCCGATAGTCAGTTCGACCCATTCGAACCGGGCAGGGACACTCACGATCACAACGCCAAGCAGTGCAGCGGCGGCGACCGCCCAAACCAGCGCCATCCGCCAAATGCTGATGCTGTGACCGAGCAGCTTAGCAAGAAATCGGGATTTGATGAGCGAACCGAGACCCAGCGAAATCATCAGGCCGCAAGCGACAGCTGCTGCCTGATAGAGTCCGACATAGCCCGGTTTGACCGGAAGTTCGTAAACCAGCATGATGAGGCCGATGCTCACCAGCGCCTGAACGCACAGCATTCCGATGGAAATCAGCAAATTGCGATGCCGTGCCATATAGACCAATGCCGCCTCGCTAACCACCGCGGTGGCAGCCGCCACTTCTGCGGCCAGCAAAAAAGCAAGCGCGCCGGTACCGCCAACAAACTGCGGTCCAACAAGGCCCATTACGGCTTCTCCCGGTATGCCAAGGGCCAGCGCTATTCCGGCCTGCGCCGCGATGATCCAGAAGCCGACCTGCCCGACCTGCCGGGCAATCTCTGCGTAATTTTTTGTTTGCAGATTGCGCGTGATGACCGGTCCAAGGATTGGATCGAAGCTGGTTTTCAGCTTTTGCGGAAGGCTGGCGACCTGCTGTGCCACATAATAGATTCCGACGACCGCTGGCGACGCAAACAAACCCAGTATTGCCAGATCGAGCCGCCTGCTCCCCCACTCGGCGGCGTCGGCAGCGGCAAGCGGCAAATTGCGGCGCGCAATGGCATAAGAACGCGATGGACTGGGAATCCAGCCCCATGGCAAGCCATAGCTTCGCCACAGCGGCCATAATGCGAACAGCAATCCGGCGATGAGAGAGACGACGTAAGAGATAATCAATCCATCTCGCGCCGAATAAAAATACAGCACACCAGCAGCAATACTGATTGTCCACGGCTCGACAATGGCGCGTGCCCGTACGGTCGACAATATGTCGAACCGATACGCCAGCGCCGCCAAGGCAATGTCCGTTGCAACAATAGCGAAAATCACCAGCGGCAAAAACCTGTCGAGTCCGTTGATGGCGCTGTTGGGAAACATCAGTTGAGGGAGCAGGATGAGCAAAATGGCACCCAGCGCGGCTGCAAATATAGCCACCAATAATGCGTCGGCGACCATATGGGCGGGTGGCCGTTCATCACGCGACAGAAGTTCTGCAAGCCCGCGTCTTAAACCCAGTGACGCCAGCTGGGCCACAAATTCCACGATCAGGATCGCATAAGCGAACCGG
>JBGSVG010000076.1:0-3384 GCA_041753095.1 Sphingorhabdus sp.
CGGCGGCACATCGCCTTATGGTAATTCGGGTTATCACCCTGAGGGTGTGCGTATCGGCGGCGAATCCAAGAATAAGCGCGCTGTGAAGGTGTGGGATAAGCGCGAGTTCCAGAATCTCGACCACACACGGGAGCTGGGCACGCGAAACATCAAGATCGCCATGCGGCGCCTGCGCAAATTTGCCCGCGACGGAGCAGTCGACGAACTCGATATCGACGCGACTATCAATGGTACCGCGCGGCAAGGGTGGCTCGATATCCACATGCGCCCGGAACGACGCAATGCAATCAAAGTGCTGCTGCTGCTCGACGTTGGAGGCTCGATGGACCCGTTCATCAAGCTGTGTGAAGAATTATTCAGTGCAGCCACCAGCGAGTTCAAAAACCTCGAATTTTTCTATTTCCATAATTGCCCGTACGAAGGCGTGTGGAAGGACAATAAACGCCGTTTCAGCGAGCGGACTCCGATGTGGGATGTGCTGCACAAATTCCCCCATGACTATAAGGTCGTGATGGTCGGCGATGCGTCGATGAGCCCCTATGAAATCACCCATCCAGGCGGATCGGTCGAGCATTTCAACGAGGAATCGGGTGCCGTATGGATGCATCGCATCACCAACACCTACCCAGCAACCGTGTGGCTAAACCCGGTGCCTGAGAAGCAATGGGGCTATTCGCAATCGACCAAAATCATAAAGGAACTGGTCAATGACCGGATGTATCCATTAACGCTGGAAGGTCTCGACGATGCCATGCGGGAATTAAGCCGCAAGCACGGACATTAATAAAGCAGGTACTTCCGACGTTCCTGAAGCCATTTTGACTCATCGCGCGACGTCATCGCGTCAAGATCAGCCGCGCAGGACGCAGGATCGTCGCACCATTCGCGTAAGCCCGGGCCACCATTGATCACGTCGATTGCAAGCTTTCCAAATTCATATTCATATGGAAAGTCGCGCCATAGATCGTAATCGGGATATAAACGTCGGATGGCTTTGAACGCCAGCGCCTGCACCCGCCACGGTTTGAAGGCTTGATGGACGTAACCCGGGCCCTCCGCATGAATATGGGCTCCATGGCAGAGGCTGTGGACATGTTTGTGGAAAGTTGGTTCAAACCATATTTCGCGCAATGCGCATCCGTGCAGCCATTGCGGCGCAAAGCCGCGCATTTCGGCAATCACAGCGCGGGCGTCGATATCGGGTGCACCGAATATTTCGAGCGGGCGGGTGGTGCCCCTGCCCTCCGACAAATTAGTGCCTTCAAGCATCACCGTCCCGGCATAGGCCCGCGCCATGTTGATGTTTGGTGCATTGGGGCTGGGATTAATCCACAGCCGTTTGGTTGGCCAGCCAAAGCCGGGCGCAGCATCCGGGTCATAATCCGCCATCGAAATCACGCGATAATCGACGTCGATCTTGTAATGATCAACAAACCAATGGCCCAGCTCCCCCAGGGTCACGCCATGCCGCATCGGAATTGGACCTGCCCCGACGAAACTTTCCCATCCGGGAAGCAATGTCAAACCTTCAACCGGGCGTCCGGCAGGATTAGGCCGATCAAGCACCCACACCGTTTTATTATGCTCGGCGGCGGCCTCAAGCATGTAAAGCAGTGTGGTGATAAAGGTATAAATTCGGCAGCCTAAATCCTGCATATCGATCAGGATGACATCGAACGTCCCCATCGACTGCCCGGTCGGGCGGCGGACTTCGCCATAAAGGCTGAATACCGGGATGCCGTGGACCGGATCGGTGAAGTCGGGCGACTCCATCATGTTATCCTGCTTGTCGCCGCGCAGCCCGTGTTGCGGGCCGAAAGCGGCCGTCACGTTGATGTCATCAATTGCAGCAAGCGCATCAAGCGAATGGGTCAGGTCCGCCGTGACCGATGCTGGATGCGCTAGCAAGGCAATGCGCTTGCCAATCAATGGCTTGCGCAGTTCAGGCTCACTGAGAAGGCGATCGATACCGAATTTCATGCCGCGCTAGGTGCCTCCAGTTTTAGCGCAAAGCAATCCCTATGATGGAAATCAGGCTTTCCAGGTGGATGGGCAAGCGCCCAGTAGGACTTGGTACCATCGCTTTCCTCTACCACCGCTGAAAGGCCGAGGAGCAAAGGACTATTCTGCCATTTGTCGGGCAAGACAATATCTGCATTCAGGCCGAAATGCTGCTCGCTAAAATCACAGGTGATGACAGGCCGATCAACCATCTCTTCGGCCATACCTTCCCTGTAAGCCGCAAAGCGATACAGCGCCCATTCGGTCGAAGGAGAGAAATTATACTCAAGATAGGGTTCTCCTTCCTGTCGGCCAACGAAAAGCTCGAAACACGTCGTCTGCCACAAGCGATCGCGACGGGCGGGTTCATCAATCAAGGGTAACATCAATGTTTCAGTATCGCCGTGCAGTTCAAATCTGACCTTCAGACCATGGTTGCCAGACGTTCCAACTGTAACATCGATATGGTCGGCCATGAACGGTGGTGTCGCCGGATGGCAGATCAAATGGGCTTCGCGCACTGAATTATTGGCCAATGGGCAAACTCCTGCTAGGCGCAGCGGCATTATGACCGCTTACAAATCCGATCTTCTCCGCCTGCTCGATGAGCGTGGCTACATCCACCAGACAACCGATGCTGCGGCACTTGACGCACTAGCAACCAAAGAGATTGTTCCTGGGTATATCGGCTTTGATGCCACCGCGCCATCGCTTCATGTCGGAAACCTGGTTTCAATCATGCTGCTCAGGCGGCTGCAGCAGGCCGGACACAAGCCGGTCGTGGTCATGGGTGGCGGCACGACCCGGATCGGTGACCCGACCGGCAAAGACGAAGTACGCAAGATGCTGACCGATGAAACAATCGAGGCCAACATCGCTTCTATCCGAACGGCGTTCGAACGATTCCTTGTTTTCGGCGATGGACCGACTGACGCAGTAATGGTCAACAATCACGATTGGCTGGGTAAGCTGGGCTATATCGAATTGCTGCAGTCGGTCGGCACACATTTCACGATCAACAGAATGCTGGCCTTCGACTCAGTCAAGCTCCGGTTGGAACGCGAACAGCCGATGACGTTCCTCGAATTCAATTACATGATCCTGCAAGGTTATGATTTCCGGCACCTTAGCAAGACTATGGGTGTCCGCCTGCAAATGGGCGGATCGGACCAGTGGGGCAATATCGTCAACGGCATGGAGCTTGCGCGCCGCATGGATGGCGCGGAAGTGTTTGGGCTAACGACGCCGCTCATTACCAAAGCCGATGGCTCGAAGATGGGCAAATCGGTGTCGGGAGCGATCTGGCTCAACCGCGAGCAGCTGCCGGATTATGATTACTGGCAGTTCTGGCGCAACACCGATGACCGTGATGTCGGCCGCTTT
>JBGSVG010000077.1:0-2469 GCA_041753095.1 Sphingorhabdus sp.
TCGGGACGATCGCCACGTGGCGCGCCACGGTCGCGGTCACCGCCACCAAAGCCACCACGATCACCACCGCGCTCGCTGCGCTCTGGACGGTCGCTCTTGCGCATCATGACTGACGGGCCGACTTCATGCTTGTCAACGCGGACAGTCATGTAGCGGATCACGTCTTCGTTCATGCGAGTCTGACGCTCAAGCTCGGCGATGGTGTCGCCCGAAGCATCGATGTCGAGCATTACGAAATGCGCTTTGCGGTTCTTCTGAATTTTATAAGTGAGTGTGCGAAGACCCCAGGTTTCAGTCTTGATGACCTTGCCTTTATGTTCTTCGACAATCTTGGTGGCAGCTTCTGCCAGCGCGTCGACCTGGGCCTGTGAAAGGTCCTGACGCGCCAAAAATACATGCTCGTACAGAGACATGGGCGTTTCCTTGTTCCTACCGATCGCTGACGTCGCACCATGCGAACGCCCCTCCGGCTTTCTTCGATTTCGGTCAGGCAGGCCTGAGCGAAGTGGGGCGCTTAGGTGGGATTGGGCGGGAATGCAAGCGATTCGGCTCTTCAGCCTGATACATTCACCAACCGAGCCAACACATGCTCAGCAAACCCGCTTAACGTATCGTCCCTAGCCCCCATGATGACGATCCGGTCGCCAGGACTCGCCAGTTCGGCGATGCGGTTGCCGCAATCTTCGCGCGCCGATATATACTCGGCGTTTGCGCCCGCTGCGGCCACCGCGTCGGTGATGCTCTGGCTGCCGATGCTCTTGTCCACGGTGCCGCCGAAATAGACGGGGTCGCACAGGATCAGGTGATCGTCTTCGCCCAGCATATCCGCAAAAACGGCGGCGAGTTCGGTGCCCATGACACGGATCGGGCCGTAGCCGTGGGGTTGGAAGAAGGCGATGATCCGGCCCGGAAAGGCCTTGAGCGTCGCCAGCGTCGCGGCGATCTTGTCGGGATTGTGGCCGAAATCGTCGATGACGGTGATGCCATTTGCGGTGCCGACGATGTCGAAGCGGCGGGCTAGGCCGGTGAAGCTCTCCACGCCCTTGACCGCCTGCGCCACCGACACGCCGAGCGCTATCGCAGCGGCAATCGCAGCAAGGGCGTTGGCGATATTGTGACGGCCGGGAACGATGAGTTCGACAGCATGGGCTTCGCCTTGTGCATGGAGCGTGAAGCGGCTGCCCAGTGGCAGGTCAGTAATGTCGGCGGCGCGGATCTCGGCTTTGGGAGCGAAGCCGAAGCTGATTGCGCCTGCCAGCCCCATCGGCTCGATAAGCGCGAAGGTCTCCGCATCATCGGCATTCCAGACGCAGCATTTCGCTTTTTTCGCGAAGTCCCCAAACAGCTGCCGCAATTCTTCGAGACTTTTATGGTCGAGGCTGACATTGTTCAGCACCGCAACTTCGGGCGTGAACAAGGCAATTGAGCCGTCGCTTTCGTCAACCTCCGAAACAAACACTTCCCCCTGCCCCACTCGCGCGCTGGCGAACGGCGCGTCAACGGCGACAAAATTCTTCATCACCGCGCCGTTCATGATCGTCGGGTCAAGCCCCGCCTCGGTCAATATCCGGCCGATCATGCCGGTAACGGTCGATTTCCCGCTGGTCCCGCCAACCGCAACGCTGCGCGGCGCGGCGTTGAACAGTTCCGCCAGCAATTCGGCGCGGGTCATGCGCTGGCAGCCCAAGGCGTTGGCTTTGGCAATATCGGGGACGCTGTCTTCGATTGCAGCAGATGCAATCAGGATCTGTTCGCCACTGACAAGCCCGCTGCCGTCCTGCGCGAACAGGTCGATGCCCAAGCTTTGCAGCCATTCGAATTTCGGCCCCAAACGGCCTTGATCGAGCGCACGGTCCGAACCCGCGACGGTGGCGCCTGCATCGCGGACGATATTGGCAAGCGGCAACATGCCCGAACCACCGATGCCGCAGAAGAAATAGGATTTGTTTTTGTGCATCCCGCTCCGCTATTGCCAATGATGGATTTTGACAATCGCAAAGGGAGAGGGGCGAAATGAAGATCGGTATCTGCGCGCCGTCCACCCCCTTCACCCGCGAAGATGCCGCGCGTGTGACCGCGCTAGCTTCGACCACCCACCCGACCGCAGAACTGGTCTTCCACGACCAATGCTTTGCAGAGAGTGGCCATTTCGCCGGACCCGACGCCGAGCGGCAGGAGGCCTTTGTCGACCTTGCCAATGACCCCGCGTTTGACGCCATATGGTTTGTACGCGGCGGCTATGGCGCGTGCCGGATCGCCGAAGACGCAGCGACTAAGTTGAAGGCGGCGGCGCGGGGCAAGTTGTATATGGGCTATAGCGATGCCGGGAATTTGTTGGGCGCACTCTATCGCAACGGCATAGGCCGCGTGGTGCATGGGCCGATGCCAGCCGACATAAGGCGCGAGGGCGGCGAAGCGGCGGTGAAACGCGCGCTCGACTGGATGGTCAGCGCCAATCCGGCGGCGCTC
>JBGSVG010000078.1:0-3829 GCA_041753095.1 Sphingorhabdus sp.
TCGGCAGTGGCGCTCGACGGATTGCGACCGGCACAAGTGCCTCGCCATTTTGCTAATGTCAGCGCAAGTTATGACCGCGGAGCGTTCAGCGCGAACGTAAACGCGCGCTATGTCGGCGGACAATTCGAGGATGACACCAACAGCCGCCGTCTGGCGAGCGCGCTCACGCTCGACGCCGGTGTCGGCTACCGGCTTGGCGAAAAATTCCGGCTTGAACTGCGGGCCGAAAATCTGTTCGATGCGCGGGTCGAGGCTGCAATCGGCAGCGACGGCGTGATCGAGCGAGCAACCCCGCGCACGATCTGGGCAGGAATATCGGTGGAATATTGATGGCAAAGACGGCGCAAAAACTGACGTTGGCGGAATTTCTGCCCTATCAGTTGTCGATTACATCGAACGCGGTCAGCGACCTGATCGCACGCGCCTATCGCGGCCGGTTTGCGCTTAAAGTGCCAGAATGGCGTCTGATGGCAGTGCTCGGCGAGCGCGCTTCGGCGACGCAGCGCCAATTGTGCGAGGCGACTGCGATGGACAAGGTGTCCGTCAACCGAGCGTCCAAGGCTCTGGAGGACCGCGGCCTCATCGGCCGGGCACCAAACGCCGCCGATGGCCGCTCGCACCATCTAGCGCTCACCGACACGGGACGCGAACTGTACGACCAGATCGTTCCGCTGGCGCTTTCGGTCGAGGCGGAACTCGAAAAGATATTGGGCAGCGGTGAAGCGAAAGCGCTGGAAAGCATGCTCGCCCAGCTGCGCGCGCGGGTCGCCGAACTCGGCTAAGGCGAAGACCCATATTGCCGCTTGGCAAAAATGGTTGCATTTGATACTAGTTTTTCAAATCCTGAAATGACAAAAGGCGATGCGAACCAATGACCGATTTGTTTGAAAATCCCCTCGGCCTAGACGGCTTTGAATTCGTTGAATTTGCGTCTCCCGAAAAAGGCATACTCGAACCAGTGTTCGAAAGCATGGGCTTTACGCATATCGCGTCGCACCGCTCGAAGGACGTCCATCTGTGGCGTCAGGGCGAAATCAACCTGATCGCCAACTACGAACCGCGCAGCCCGGCCGCATTTTTCGCTGCCGAACATGGCCCTTCGGCCTGCGGCATGGCGTTTCGCGTTAAGGATGCCGCTAAAGCTTATGCTGAGGCGCTCGAACGCGGAGCAGAACCGGTCGAAAGCAAGACCGGCGTGATGGAACTCCGCATCCCGGCTATCAAGGGAATCGGCGGTGCATTTATCTACCTTGTAGACCGTTATGCGACGCTCGATAATCCCGAAGCGTTGTCGATCTACGACATCGACTTCGTATACAAGCCCGGTGTCGTCCGTAACCCAGTTGGCGCAGGCTTCCAGAAAATCGATCACCTGACGCACAATGTCTACGGCGGCCGAATGGCGCATTGGGCAGGCTGGTACGAGCGCATCTTCAACTTCCGCGAAATCCGGTTTTTCGACATCAAGGGCGAATATACCGGCCTGACATCGAAGGCGATGACCGCGCCGGACGGTAAAATCCGCATCCCGCTGAACGAAGAGGGCAAGGCTGGCGGCGGGCAGATCGAGGAATATCTGCGCGCCTATAATGGTGAAGGCATCCAGCATATTGCTTTGATTTGCGATGATCTGATCGAATGCTGGAATAATCTGCAGAAACTCGGCGTGCCGTTCATGACCGCGCCACCCGAAACCTATTACAAAATGCTCGAAGGCCGACTGCCGGGACATGGCGAACCCGTCGAGCAATTACAACAACGCGGCATCTTGCTTGATGGCACGACAGAAGGCGGCCAGCCCCGCCTTTTGCTTCAAATATTCGCGCAACCTCAAATCGGGCCGGTATTCTTCGAATTCATCCAGCGCCGCGGTGACGAAGGCTTCGGCGAGGGCAATTTCAAGGCATTGTTCGAAAGCATCGAGCGTGACCAGATCGAACGCGGTGTATTGGAGGTGGCGCAATGAGTCTGCCTTTTACAACCGAGCGCATCCACCATGTCGCCTATCGCTGTAAGGACGCCAAGCAGACCGTCGACTGGTACGAACGTGTATTGGGCTTCACCTATACCAACGCCTTTGCCGAAGATTATGTGCCGTCAACTGGCGCCTATGACCCCTATATGCACATCTTCCTCGATTGCGGCGGAGGCAATGTGCTCGCGTTCTTCGAACTGCCGAACCAGCCCGAAATGGGCCGCGATGAGAAGACCCCGGCATGGGTGCAGCATCTGGCGTTCAAGGTTGCCGATTTCGACACATTAAAGGCAGCCAAAGAACATATCGAAGCACAAGGTGTCGATGTTTTAGGGCCAACCTATCACGGCATATTCCGCTCGATCTACTTCTTCGATCCCAACGGTCATCGGCTCGAACTCGCCTGCGACATTGGCACCGACGAACAATATGCCGAGCTGAAGCGCGTTGCCCCAGATATGCTCGAAGAATGGAACCAGACCAAGAAGGCACCCAAGCACGCCGATTGGCTCCACATTGAGCCAGGCGGCGAGTAGCCAAGTCAGAAGCTGTCGATTGCGGCTTTCCCTACTTTGGGGGTGTCCGTTTTGGGCATGCGTTCTTCCAGCGGACCAAGCCACGCGTTCGCTTTGTCGCCGACAAAGGTCTGTGGCCGCGATGGCAGTAACTGCTTCGATGCTTCCCATTTGCCTATCAGGCCCGCCGCCTCTTCGGTTGCTTTGCTGAATGGCTGCGGTTTGCGAAGGCCGTTGTTAATCAACGCATCCCCAAAAAAGGTCCAGTCATTGCCCGGCGCGCAGCCAAAAGATGTCCGGTTTGACGCTGCGGCAGTCACGATTACGCTGTTTTCGTTGGTTAGGAGCGGCAGGAAAATACCCGAATAACATGCTGATAATAAAATCATCCGCCTTTCGAAGCCGAGGTCATCGAGCAGATTGGCAAGCCGCGTCGGTGCAATCATTCCCACACCCTTGTCGCCATCGCGATAGGCAAGCCCGTTGTTCGGGTCACCGTGCGTAGTTGCAAACATGATCAGGACATCTTCCTTGAGATTCATCTTTGCTGCGACGGCGGCCAACACTGTGGCGAGGTTTGGCGGCGATCCTTGCGGCGTGCCTTTACTTTGGTCATCCGCGCCAGCTGTAAGGAAGATCGTACGGCCCGCGGCTCCGTAACGGCGCCCCAGAACCTTGGCCGCTTCACCTGCCTCGCGGCCAAAGACCGGATCGGAATCAAGCGCGACCGACACGACGTAAGCGTCGATTACTCCGTTGCGTTGGGGTTGAAGCGCAGCAATTGCGGTTCCGAGCCGCTTATGCTGCGCCAGATGCCATGCTGCGCTGCGCCCTTGTTCCATCGACCAGCCATTTTTGGCCGCCTCGATAGGGTTGAACCCTTGCTGCTGTCCGGTCGCTGGGTTCGTTGCTAGCATGACCAGAGCCAAAGCCGCCGCCTTCACCCTTTTGAGCATGCTGCCGCGTCTGACTCCGTTCCCGCTTTCCATGCACAAAGGTTAAGCCAACACTATTGGTTGCCGCAACCGGAAACTGCGGGCATCATGCGCGCAATAATGAGAGGATATTTATGAAATTAGCTTCGCTCAAATCGGGCCGTGACGGCCATCTGGTGGTCGTATCAAACGATCTGGCCTGGTATGCCGATGCGTCGCACATCGCGCCGACGTTGCAGGCAGCGCTGGATGACTGGGACGACAGTGCGCCACGGCTTCAGGCGCTGGCGACCGATCTGGAACATGATGTTATCCCCAAAGAACGTTTTCACGAGCATGACGCCGCTGCGCCATTGCCGCGTGCCTATCAATGGGCTGATGGGTCGGCCTATGTGAACCATGTC
>JBGSVG010000079.1:0-2049 GCA_041753095.1 Sphingorhabdus sp.
CTCGCGAGCTTATGCAATTTGCGTGCCTCTGCAGACATCAGGAAGGCGGCTTCGATGATATGGTGGTCGGTGACGCCGCGCCACAGGCGCTCGAAATGATAGCCGCCATCTTCGGAAATACGGCCGGACCATTTGCCCTCGACATCCTGCGCGCCCATCCACGCGGCGGCCTTGGCGACGGCAGCGCTGCGGTCCTTCGCGTCAGGGTCCAGTGCACCAGTAAGCGCCATTGCTTCGACAATCGTCGGGTCATAACGGCGCGGGACGAAAGCCATCAGGCTTCGCATACGCCGGGCATGTTCGACGAGGCTGCCGAGGTCCGCGCCAGCGCGCTGGCCGCCTGCGCCTTCAAGTACGATACCATTCAACCCGACTTCGACGAGATGGTCGTCGAGCGCCTTGTCGTCCTTCACATAAATTTCGCTGCGGCCTTTGGCGACTTTGTAAAGCGGGGGTTGCGCGATGAAGAGATGGCCGTTTTCGATAATCTCGGGCATCTGCCTGTAGAAGAAGGTGAGCAGGAGCGTGCGAATATGTGACCCGTCGACGTCAGCGTCGGTCATAATCACGATCTTGTGATACCGCAGCTTTTCGATGTTGAAATCTTCGCGTCCGATACCCGTGCCCATCGCCTGAATGAGCGTGCCGACTTCCTTCGACGACAGCATCCGGTCGAATCGCGCGCGCTCGACGTTAAGGATTTTACCCTTCAACGGCAGTATGGCCTGATAATGCCGGTCGCGGCCCTGCTTGGCCGATCCGCCTGCAGAGTCACCTTCGACAAGGAACAGCTCGGACTTGGCCGGGTCTTTTTCCTGACAATCTGCGAGCTTGCCGGGAAGCGATGCGACGCTCATCACGCTCTTGCGCGATGCTTCGCGTGCCTTGCGCGCGGCTTCGCGCGCGGCAGCGGCATCAATCACCTTCTGGATCACGGTCTTCGCGTGGCCGGGATTTTCCTCCAGCCATTCGCTCATCCGGTCGGCCATCAGACTTTCAAGCGGCTGGCGGACCTCGGACGACACCAATTTGTCCTTGGTTTGCGACGAGAATTTGGGGTCGGGCAGTTTAACCGAAACAATTGCGGTCAACCCTTCGCGCATGTCATCGCCAGTCAGCGTGACTTTCTCTTTCTTCAACACACCCGATTTTTCCGCATAATTGTTGAGCGTGCGAGTCAGCGCCGAGCGGAATGCGGCGAGGTGCGTACCGCCATCGCGCTGCGGGATGTTGTTGGTGAAACACAGCACATTTTCATAATAAGAGTCATTCCACTCAAGCGCGACATCGATGCCGATACCGTCGCGCTGCGAGGAAATGGCAATCGGGTCCGCGAGCAATGCGGTCTTGTTGCGGTCGAGATATTTGACGAATGCTCCGATGCCACCTTCATAATAAAGGTCATGTTCCTTGACTTCCGAATGCCGGTTGTCGCGTAACAGGATGCGCACGCCAGAGTTCAGAAACGCCAGCTCGCGATAGCGATGTTCCAATTTGTCGAAATCGAATTCAAGCACATTTTTGAAGGTGTTGGTCGACGCCATGAAGGTTACGCGCGTACCCTTTTTGGGCTTGCCCTCGACAGCCGGCGCATCGCCCTTGACCACCAGCGGTCCGACCGCGTCGCCATGCTCGAAGCGCATCCAATGCTCCTTGCCCTCGCGCCAGATCGTCAGCTCGAGAAACTCCGAAAGCGCGTTTACCACCGATACGCCCACGCCATGAAGACCGCCTGAAACCTTGTAGGCATTATCGTCGCTTGTATTCTCAAACTTGCCGCCTGCGTGCAGTTGGGTCATGATGACTTCCGCGGCCGACACGCCTTCTTCCTTGTGCATGCCGGTCGGAATCCCACGTCCATTATCCTCAACACTGACCGAGCCGTCGGCGTTGAGTTCGATAAGCACGAGATCGCAATGTCCGGCCAGCGCCTCGTCAATCGCGTTGTCCGAAACTTCGAACACCATGTGGTGCAGGCCGCTGCCATCGTCGGTATCGCCGATATACATGCCGGGGCGCTTGCGCACGGCATCAAGTCCTTTCAGCACC
>JBGSVG010000080.1:0-10960 GCA_041753095.1 Sphingorhabdus sp.
TTTCAGGAATGCGTTACCGGCTTCTGCCGCCAACTCGGCCTCGGCCGCGCGCAATTGCTTGAGCATCAGCCAACCCGACGTCGCCACCGCCATCATCGTCGTATAGGCATAGCTGCCCGCCAGCCGGTCATCGATGCTGGCTGCCAACATATATTCGGTGACCTCGCTGCACGCGCCGGTCAACGCAGTGAGCCCCGCCTGACTAGCCGCATCCGCCGCAATCGCCTGCAAGTGCCGCCTGATGACATCGCCGCCCTCCATGCCGAGCTTGCGGCCCACAAGGTCCGCTGCCTGAATGCCGTTGGTGCCTTCGTAAATCGCGGCGATGCGGATATCGCGATAATATTGTGCCGCGCCTGTTTCCTCGACAAAGCCCATGCCGCCATGCACCTGAATACCAAGCGAGGCAATTTCGCTGCCCATATCGGTGCCGTAAGTTTTGGCGAGCGGCGTTAGCAGATCGACGATTTCGCGTGCACCGGGTTCGCCTAATGCCGCGCGGTCGACAAAGCCCGACGCGTAATAGAGCAACGCGCGGATTGCCTGCGTACCCGTCTTCATCCGCAACAGCATCCGTCGCACGTCGGGATGCTCGATAATCGCAACTGGATTGCGCGACGGGCCGCCAGCTTTCGCCGATTGCACGCGTTCGCTGGCAAACCACATGGCCTTTTGCGTCGCGCCTTCGGCAATCTGAACACCCTGTAGACCCACGTTGAGCCGGGCATTGTTCATCATGGTGAACATCGCCCTCATGCCGCCAAATTCGGGACCAATCAGCTCGCCTACGCAATCGCCCTCTTCGCCAAAGGCGAGCACGCAGGTGGGCGATGCGTTAATACCCATCTTATGTTCGATGGATACGACCTTGATATCATTGGCATTGCCGAGCGAGCCATCGCCCGCAACCTGATATTTGGGTACAAGAAATAGCGAGATTCCCTTGGTACCGGCAGGCGCATCGGGGGTGCGGGCGAGCACCAGATGGATGATGTTTTCGGCCATGTCGTGATCGCCGAAGCTGATGTAAATCTTCGTGCCGCGTATCTGGTAAGTGCCATCGCCGCGCGGCGTCGCGGTCGATTTGAGGGCACCCACATCGGACCCAGCCTGCGGCTCTGTCAGGTTCATCGTACCCGTCCATTCGCCGGTCGATAGCTTGGGCAGGAACGTCGCTTTTTGCGCGTCCGACCCATGATGGTTGATCGCCTCAATCGCGCCGACCGACAGGATCGGGCACAAAGCAAACGCCATGTTCGCCGCGCCGAGTGAATCAAGCGCGACGGTTGCAAGGCTGAATGGAAGGCCTTGGCCGCCGAAATTGGCTGGCGCGTTAATCGACCCCCAGCCATTGGCGACATAGGCCTTGTAGGCAGCCACAAACCCGTCGGGCATAACAACCTTACCGTCGGTGAGGCGCGCGCCGACCGTATCGCCAATACGATTGAGCGGAGCGAATTCGCCTGCCGCAAATTCGCCAATCCCCTCGATAATGGCCTGCACCATGTCGGGCGTAGCGTCGGCAAACCGGTTGTGTCCGGCTAGCGCATCGATGCCGGTGATATGCTTCAGAACGAACAGCTGCTCGGCGACGGGTGCGGTGAATGCCATGATTCGTAAAAAGTCCTGTGAAAGCGGGTTCCGGGTCGCCTATAGCCATGAATGATGTTTGGCTCAAATACGTTAGGTGAAGGCTGGGTACTCCCGGCCGATGACGCCGCGATTACTGCCGCCGCCGACCTTTTGCGCGGCGGGCAAATCGTCGCGATTCCCACCGAGACGGTTTACGGCCTCGCCGCCGATGCCAGTAATGCCGATGCCGTGGCGCATATCTACGCTGCCAAAGGCCGCCCTGATTTCAACCCGTTGATTGTTCACGTCCCGGGCAAAGCCGCCGCCGAAAAGCTCGCCGAATTTAACGACCTAGCGGACTTACTGGCCGACGCGTTCTGGCCGGGCCCGATCACCCTTGTCCTGCCATTGCGCGAGGATGCGCCGGTTACGAAAGCGGTCACAGCCGGTTTGCCGACGATTGCTATCCGCTGCCCCGCGCATCCGGTCATGCAGGCGGTGCTGGCCAAAAGCGGCCTGTATCTTGCTGCCCCCTCAGCCAACAAAAGCGGCGGTATCAGCCCGACTCGCGCCGAGCATGTGCTGACTAGCCTTGGCGGCGCCGTGCCGTTGATTTTGGATGCCGGACCCTGTGCAGCCGGTCTGGAGTCGACGATTGTCGCGGTGCGTGACGATGGCTGGCAGATATTGCGACCGGGTCCCGTCACCGAGCTTGAAATTTCCGGTATCGCTGGCTGCGTCCCAATCCCGCTGACCGACAGGAAAATCGAAGCCCCCGGGCAACTCGCCAGCCATTATGCCCCATCGAAACGCGTGCGATTAAACGCAACGGCACAAGCCCCAGGAGAATGGCTAATCGGCTTCGGCGAAGTTGCCGGTGACGACAATCTATCACCTTCGGGCGATCTGGCACGAGCCGCAGCGCATTTGTTCGACGCGTTGCACCGCGCGGATGCCAGCGCAGCGCAGTCAATCGCGGTGGCTCCGATCCCGGGCGAAGGCATCGGCGTTGCCATAAATGACCGACTGGCAAGGGCCGCCGCCCGGTGAAGCTGATAGCTTTAACGTTGCTGCTGTTTGGCGCGGTGGCTCCCGCCGCTGCCGCTGCTGATCAGGTAACGGCGTATCGCGCCTTGGTTCAACAGGATTTGCGTCTGGCCAATATTGGCTACCGGTTGGCATCGGCTAACACGCCATATTGCAAGCGACGCGAGCGTAACCTTGGCTGGGTGATACATGATGAACAGCAATATCCGGATCGCGATGTTGCACGGGCGGCTTTTGGGTTCCGCACTCCGGTTGCCGTTTCCGCGGTAGTTCCCGGCGGTCCAGCGGACGCAATGGGCGTTAAGGCGGGTGACGGTGTGATTGCGCTTAATGATGGCGTGTTCAGCATCCACACCGAAGTGCAACACAAACCCAGTGCCGAACGCATGGAGACAATCCAGAAGGCATTGAGAGCGGCAATGACGGCAAATGGGCGGATCCGGCTCACACTGGAAACCGCCGACGGTCAAAAGCAAATCACGCTCGAACCACCCGCCATCTGCGCGTCGCGTTTCTGGGTTGATGCCCGATCCAAGCTTGATGCCGGTGCCGATGGCGATGGCGTGCGGGTTACCGATGGGCTGATGGCGTTCACCGCAAACGATGATGCCGAGTTGGCGGCGGTGGTGGCGCACGAACTATCGCATAATCTGCTCGGCCATCGCGAGCGACTGAATGCAGCCAAGCGCCGGACAAGCGAAATATTGGCGACCGAGATTGAGGCTGACCGGTTATCGGTGTGGCTGATGGCCAATGCGGGTTATAACCCCAACGCTGCCTTGCGTTTTGCGGAGCGATATGGCCGCAAAACAGGACTGGGGATATTTTCCGATGGCACGCATTTGCGCTGGAAAAACCGGGTGAAAGTGATGCGCGGCGAAATCGATCTCATGCAAAACGCCAAAAAGCAGAACGGTCTGCTTCCACCACCGCTGTTGGTTGGTGATGAATTAGCCACGGTCAGCAAATAATTAAGTTGCATATCAGGATGCTATTTCATCCTGCCCGGCTTTCGCCTATCACCGAACCGAGAGCGATGCAGGGGAGGGCACAAATTGCCTAAATCAAGCAAATTGTTAGCTGGGTTATTGCCCCTTTTACTGCTTGCCGCTTGCGGCGAGGATAAAGCGGTTACCAAGGCCGCTGCCG
Source organism: Sphingorhabdus sp. (assembly GCA_041753095.1). Classification (GTDB taxonomy): domain Bacteria; phylum Pseudomonadota; class Alphaproteobacteria; order Sphingomonadales; family Sphingomonadaceae; genus Sphingorhabdus_B. The sequence goes on from JBGSVG010000080.1 coordinate 3,769, forward strand.
ATGAAATCCACCCCGTCCAGGTTGTAACGGTCCAGCAGGAAAATCTGCAACGCACAATCAACGCCGTGGGAACCGTCCGCTATCGCCGCGAAACACCATTGGGCTTTACCACGCCGGGTAAAGTTGCAACCGTCCGGTTTGAGGAAGGCGACTTTGTGAAGCGCGGTGCGCTCCTTGCCGCACTTGATACCACCAGCGTTGGCGCAGATGTGAGCGTGGCAACCGCCGAACGCGACCGCGCGCGGTCAGAATTCGAACGATTGCGCTCTCTATACGCCGATGGTTGGGTCACCAAGGCGCGTTATGAAGCGGCCGAGGCGAACGTCAAGGCAGCCGATGCCCGCGTCCGGCAGGCCGGCTTCGCCAGTGGCACCGCGCAATTATATGCGCCGTCGAGCGGTGTTGTCCTGACCCGCAATGTCCAGCCCGGCCAAATCATCGCCGCTGGCACACCGGCATTGATATTGGGCGAAGGCGATGAAGGTTTCGTCTTCCGCGTGCCGATAATCGACCGCGATGCATCGAAACTGCGCGTCGGCATGGCCGCCGACATCGCGATAGAATCTCTGGGCGGCGCGCCGATTACTGCGACCATCTCCGAAATCGATGGCCGCGCGAATGAGGCGACAGGTGCATTTACGGTTCAGTTCCGTCTGGCCAACCGCCCGCAACTGCGCTCCGGACAAATCGGCACAGCCACTATAAAATTGCCTGCGGCCGATAGCGGCAGCACATTGCAAATCCCGGCTAGCGCACTGTTCGGCGTACGCACAGGCGAGGGGTTGGTATATGTGGTCGATGCCAAAAGTCGCGTCGAAACCCGCAATGTGGCCATAGAGCGGGTGACCGACGAATTTGTGATTGTGTCCGGCGGTCTGAAGCCCGGCGACATCATCGTGACGTCCGGTCTTGAGAAATTGCGCACCGGATCAAAGGTTCGCGCCATCAAAGCAGCCAGCTAAGCCATGCACATAGCCGAGGTCGCAATCCGCAGGTGGCAGCTGACTTTGGTGCTGTTTACGTTGCTTTGCGCGCTCGGATTTTCGGCGTTTAAGAATGTGCCGCGCGCCGTCGATCCGCATTTCGCAATGCCCGTTGTCTCGATTGTTGCCTCGCAACCAGGTGCTGACGCGGCCGAGGTGGAACAGACGATCACCAAGCCAATCGAGGAATTGTTGCAGGGGCTGGAGGATGTGCAGGATGTTGCCTCGACCAGCAGCGATGGCAATGCTGTTATCCGTGCCGAGTTCGACTGGTCGGGCGACCCCGACCAATATTTCAACGACGCGGTCCGTGAGGTTACTGCCATTCGCGGCCAGTTGCCCGCTGATTTGCAACGGCTGACATTCGAAAAGGTCCGCACCACCAACACGTCGATCCTTCAGATCGCGTTGCTCAGCGATACGGCCAGCTGGTATCGGATGGAAAAATATGCGCGTGACATCAGCGAGGCGCTGGGCCGTTATGGCGACGTCCGGCAATCCGACATTTACGGCCTGCCGCAACCTGAAATCAGCGTGGCAATTGATGCGGGCAGGCTGGCAGCGTTGCGCGTCCCGGCAAGTTCGGTTGCGGATGCCATCCGCGTCGGCGGCGCCGATGTGCCCGCTGGCGCAGTCACCAGTGGTGCACGCCGTTTCAATGTCGAAGCGGGCGGCGCGTTTCGTGACCTTGAAAAAATCCGCAACCTGCCACTGCGCAGCAACGAAGGTAGTTTGTTGCGTGTCGGTGATGTCGCCGAAGTCAAATATGGTGCTGCCGAGCAACGCGTAAAGCTTAGCCACAATGGCAAACGCGCCATCTGGATCACCGCCAATCAGAAACTGGGTACCGACGCGACCAAATTGCGTAATTTGCTGGTGAAAGAACTGGCTTTGCAAGAAAAGCTTCTGCCACCCGACATCACGACGGTGGTGCAGTTTGACCAGAGCAGGGACATTACCAAACGCCTGCGCGAACTCGCGCGCGATTTTGGCATCGCGTTGTTCCTGGTTCTGTTCACCCTGTTGCCGCTTGGCTGGCGCGCGTCGATTATCGTTATGATATCGATCCCGCTGTCGATTGCCTCGGGGTTGCTTGCGGTTTCGGCAATGGGCTTTAACATGAGCCAGCTTGTCGTTGCCGGCTTCATCCTGTCGCTTGGATTATTGGTGGACGATTCCATCGTCGTTGTCGAAAATATTGCGCGTCACCTTCGCATGAAGAAAAGCCGCGATCAGGCTGCCGTTGATGGCACGCGGGAAATCACGATGGCGGTTATTGGCTCGACCGGGGTTCTGGTCTTTGCCTTTTTCCCGTTGTTCTTCCTGCCGGAAGGTGCGGGCAAATATACCCAGAGCTTCATTGCTACCATCGTCGCCACGATCACGGCTTCAATGATCGTTTCGCTCACCATCGTGCCGTTTCTTGCCAGCCGGATATTGAGCCGAGATGAGCATGAAGGCGGCAATGCATTGCTTCGATGGATGATGGACAAAATCGACCGTTTCTATCACCCGATGCTGCATTGGGCGCTGGATCGACCGCGCCGCACCGTGTGGGGCGCGTTGGCGGTCACCTGCGCCGCATTCGCACTCGTCCCCGTGCTGGGCTTCAGCCTTTTTCCCAACGCTGATACTTCCTATTTCCGCGTGACCGTCGAAGCCGAGCAGGGGGCGAGCATCGCCGAAACCGGACGCATTGTGAACCAGGTTTCCGATGTTCTGAAAACCGAACCGGCGGTCAAGGTTCGCGCTGAAAATGTCGGCGCTTACAATCCGCCGGTATTCTACAACGTGTTTCAGCGCGGGGAAAATCCGACACATGGTGAAGTGCTGGCAATCATGGAAGACTGGCAGGGCGAAAAGAGTAAGGCGATGGTCGCCCGGCTGCGTAAAAAGCTCGACCAGATATCCGGTGCGCGCATTAAACTTGTGCTGTTCCAGAATGGCGCGCCGATAAACGCGCCAGTGGAATTCCGGGTCTATGGTCAGGACCAGGATGAACTGCGCATCCTTGCCGCGAAAATGGAGCAGGTGTTGCGGGATACGCCGGGAACGCGGGATGTTAATAACCCGGTAGCTTTCGACCGCGTTGATCTCGATATCCGTGTCGATGATGCCAAGGCGGCGTTGCTCGATATCCCGGCAGGTGCACCGCGCCGGGCGATCCGGCTAGCATTGACCGGAGAGCGCGCAGGCACCTTCCGCGATGTCGAAGGCGACAGCTATCCTGTTGTCGTGCGGCTGCCGCTATCGGAAACCCAGCCGATTTCGGCGCTGGAATCGATCTACGTCTCGAACCGGAGCGGGCAGGCTGTGCAACTGGCCGAGATCAGCAGCCCGACGCTCGAATCGACCCCAGCGGCAATTTACCGCTATAATCTCGAACGCAATGTCAGCGTCACCGCGCAGATTTCGGAAGGGGCCGTATCGAAGGTCAACGCGGATGCCCAAGCACGGATGGATAAAATTCCGCTGAAGCCCGGATATTCGATTGAGCTCGGCGGCGAGGCGGAAAAAATCAACGATACATTCGCGGGTTTTGGCCCCATCGTTATGATCGCGATGTTCAGCATCTTTGCCATATTGGTTGCAGAATTCGGACGGTTCAAAGAGGCCTTGGTGGTCGCAGGGGTCATTCCGCTCGGCACGTTCGGCGGGCTGATTGCGTTGGTGGTCACCGGCAACAATCTTTCGTTTCTGGCGGTTATCGGTTTTATCGCGCTAATCGGTATCGAGATTAAAAATTCAATCCTGCTAGTCGACTTCACCAGCCAGCTTCGCGACCGCGGAATGGCGTTGCGCGAGGCAATCGAGCAAGCAGGCGAGGTCCGTTTTCTGCCCGTTCTGCTAACCTCAATTACCGCTATAGGCGGGTTGATGCCATTGGCACTGTTCGGCGGTAGCCTGTACGGGCCGCTTGCAATTGTGCTTATCGGGGGGTTGATTTCCTCGACCCTGCTATCACGTATAGTGACGCCAGCGATGTACCTGCTGGTGGTGCGCGGTGATGAGGCCAAGAAGTCTGCGCCGCCGAGTAACGAACAAGGAATCTCCCATGCCACATGAAGAAGCAATATTTGCAGGCGGCTGTTTCTGGTGCACCGAGGCAGTGTTCGGCCAGTTGAAAGGCGTGAGCAGCGTCGAGAGTGGCTATATCGGCGGCCATGTTGCCGACCCTGACTATAAGAACGTTTGCACCGGCAACACCGGTCATGCCGAGGCCATCAAAATCCATTTCGATCCAGCTGTTATCAGCTATGCCGACCTGCTTGACATCCATTTCGCGACGCACGATCCGACGCAGCTGAACCGTCAGGGTAACGACATCGGCACCCAATATCGCTCAGCGATTTTCCCGCTGGACGATGCGCAGCGAACCGAAGCGCAAGCCGGCATCGCCCGCGCGGCTGTCGATTGGCTGGCGCCGATCGTGACCACCATCGAAGGCCCGGCCACATGGTACCCTGCAGAGGATTATCATCAGGAATATTGGGAAGGCGAGGGGCAGCGAAATCCCTATTGCCTGGCCGTCATCCCGCCTAAACTCGCCAAGCTGAAAAAGGGATTTGCCGAACGTTTGGCTTGATGCGATAGCGGCGACCATGACGCACAAACGCATTCGCAAGGCCGTTTTCCCTGTCGCTGGCCTCGGCACCCGCTTTCTGCCGGCGACCAAGGCAATCCCGAAAGAGATGCTGCCCATCGTTGACCGTCCGCTGATCCAGTACGCGGTCGATGAAGCGCGTGAGGCGGGTATCGAGCAGATGATCTTTGTCACCGGTCGCGGCAAAAGCGCGATCGAGGATCATTTCGACATCGCGTACGAACTTGAAAAAACCATGTCGGAGCGCGGCAAGGATTTGTCAGTATTGGAACCGACGCGGCTAGGCCCTGGAAATTGTGCCTATGTCCGGCAGCAGGAGCCGCTGGGGCTGGGCCATGCCATCTGGTGCGCGCGCGATATTGTTGGTGACGAGCCCTTTGCCATTTTTCTGCCCGATGAATTCATGCACGGCTCGCCGGGCTGTATGAAACAGATGGTCGATGCCTATCACCGGTTGGGCGGCAATATGATAAGTGTTCTCGAAGTGCCGCATGACAAAGTGTCCAGCTATGGCGTTATAGCTCCGGGTGAGCAGGATGGCGCGGTTACCGAAGTGCTGGGACTGGTTGAAAAGCCAAAAGCCGAAGATGCGCCGTCGAACCTCATCATATCGGGTCGCTACATTCTTCAGCCCGAAGTCATGCGCGTTTTGGAAGGCCAGGGAAAAGGCGCAGGCGGTGAAATCCAGCTGACCGACGCAATGGCGCAAATGATCGGTAAGCAGGCTTTTCATGCCGTCACCTTCGATGGCAAGCGCTATGATTGCGGCTCGAAAGTCGGCTATATCGAGGCCAATCTGGCGGTTGCGCTGGAACGGCCGGACATGGCCGACGAAGTCAGAGCAATTGCGGTAGATCTGCTGAAATAGATTGCGTGCCCCCGCGGTGATGGGGGCAGTTGCTCATTTGCCCTCGATATTTGGCTTTTGATAGCTGTCTGCGCCAAGGCTTTTGTAAACGAGGCCACCGAGAATTCCGCCCAATATCGGCGCGACCCAGAACAGCCAAAGTTGCTGTACTGCCATGCCGCCAACTACCAGTGCCGGTCCCGTGCTGCGCGCCGGATTGACTGAGGTGTTGGTGATGGGGATGGAAATTAGGTGGATCAACGTCAGACCGAGCCCGATTGCCAATGGCGCAAAACCGGCTGGCGCACGGCCATCTGTCGAACCCATGATGATGATCACAAAGAAAAATGTAAGCAGCACTTCCGCAAGGAAGCCTGCACCCATCGAATAGCCACCAGGTGACATTTCACCAAATCCGTTCACCGCAAGCCCATTGGGCGCGAGCGTGAAGTCTGGCTGACCGCTGGCGATGACATAAAGCGTAAAGGCAGCCGCGATCGCGCCAAAAACTTGCGAGGCGACATATAATGGTATGTCACGTGCGGCAAAGCGGCCGCCGGCCCACAATCCGAAGGTTACCGCAGGATTTAAATGGCAGCCGGAAATATGGCCAATCGCATAAGCCATCGTTACCACCGTCAAGCCGAAGGCCAGCGATACGCCCAGAAAACCAATGCCGACATCGGGAACCCCTGCGGCCAGTACGGCACTGCCGCATCCGCCCAGCACTAGCCAAAAAGTACCGATAAATTCTGCCAAAGCCTTTTGAATATTTGTCACGTCGATTACCCCCCGTTGCAAGCCCTGCGAACATATCACGGCCTTTCTTGTTAACATTGTAAAAAGTTCAGCATCCAGACAGAGAGTTTGTTATAACTGGCCCATCTTTGCTGGTCGGGAGGCTTTTCATGCGTTTGATTTTTGTAGCGGGCGCGGTGTTCATGCTCTCTGGCTGTGTGTCGTTAGTAACGGACGTTGTGACTGCGCCTGTCAAAATCGTTTCGAAAACCGCCGATGTCCTGACCACCAGTCAATCAGAGTCGGATGAAAATCGCGGGCGGGAGTTGCGCAAGCGCGAGGAAGCGCTCGGTAAGCTTGCGCGGCAACGCGACAAGGAGCGGAAAAAATGTGACGATGGCGATGAAGGGGCGTGTGCCAAGGCTGCACAACTGAACGAGCAGATCGAGACCGAACAGGACCGGCCGATCTGAATAAAATAGCGTCTACCAGCTGCTGTCAAGATTCGACAAACGACTAATTTTGTTCCGCATTTGCATTTGGTCGAATGGGCGGTCCGTTGGTCGAACGATAATATCGAAGTTCTGTCTACGCTTGTAATCGTGGCCCCAGCGGATCGATGTGCAACATGCGCAGGTCCGGTCGGGAGGTTCGATGTCCATTTTTCGCCGCACGTCTGCATTATTTTTTGCGGGGGCAGCTAGTCTGTCTTTTTCATCAGCGCTTCATGCTGAAGATGCGGCCCCGACGCCAACTGCGGATGCGTCTGCCAATGGCAAGCGTCAGTTTCGCGCCGATTTTTTCGTTGCCTACGCCCCTGTGACTGCACTTGACATGGTCCGCCGCATACCTGGCTTTTCCATCGCGGGGGATGAGGGTCGTCGCGGCTTTGGCGAAAATGCGGGTAATGTGCTTATCGATGGCGATCGCCCCTCGTCCAAATCCGACGACATCTTCACGATCCTGTCGCGCATTCCGGCAAGTGAAGTCGAGCATATCGAACTAACCGAGCAAGCCGGC